>NZ_JBAMDC010000001.1:0-146108 GCF_036961605.1 Streptomyces sp. KLMMK | reverse complement strand
GGCGAGATTTCTCCTGCGCATGGCGACTTGGCGCCTCACCTCATGCCGGGCATCAGTCCACTCTTGTCAGCTATGAGTGCTGCCGATGGACATCGTGACGACGCGATCACGGACTTCTCCCGCCGGCCCGTCGAGGTGGACGGGGTGGTGAAGACGGTCCACGTCGCGGGCTCCGGGCCGGCCGTCGTCCTGATGCCGGAGATGCCCGGCATCAGCCCCGACGTCCTCCGGCTGGCGCGGTGGGTGCGGGATACGGGCTTCACCGTCTACGTCCCCTCCCTCTTCGGGACCGACGGTGCCTATCCCACGGCCGAGGCCGGTGAGAAGACCGTCCGTCGCGCGTGCGTCAGCGCCGAGTTCCGTGCGTTCGCCGGGGGCGGCACCAGCCCCGTCACCGTGTGGCTGCGCGGGCTGGCGCGCCGGGCCCACGCCGAATGCGGCGGTCCGGGAGTCGGCGTGATCGGACTGTGCTTCACCGGCAACTTCGCCCTCACCATGGCGATGGAACCGGCCGTCATCGCACCGGTGGTCAACCACCCGTCACTGCCGTTCGACGACCCCGCGGGGCTGGAGATCAGCGACGAGGACGCGCGCGCGGTCCGGGACCGCATCGCGCGCGACGGACTGAAGGTCCTCGCCTACCGCTTCGACGACGACCGCTGGTGCACCGGCCGGCGCTTCGCTGCCTATCGGGCGCTCCTCGGCGACGCCTTCGACGGCCGCGTCCTTCCCGGGAGCTCCGCCAACACCGAGCCGCCCCCGTTCTTCCGCGACGTGGTCGGGACGCCTCACAGCGTCGTCACCGCCCACCTCGTCGACGAGGAGGGACACCCCACGCGGCAGGCCCGCGACGAGATCCTCGCCTTCCTGACCGAGCGCCTGAGCCCGCCCGGAGGCTCCGGGACGACAGCCGGCTGAGCGGCACGACCCGCTGGAGCGCTGCTGTCAGGTGAGGGGCCCGGCATGCTCCAGCCAGTGGCGGAGACCGGGCGGAAAGTCCCGGACGGCCTGCTCGTACAGCTTCACGTCCTCCGCGGTGATGGTCTCCTGCCACTGCCCGCTCACGCCGCGGTGGAAGAACCACGCCCCGCTCTCCGCTCCGCCCTGTGCTTCCCTCGCCACGGGCGCAAGATGGGTGCTGTCCGCACGCATGGCCTCGAAGCGGCAGGCCGCGACCAGTTCGGGCCAGGCCTCCTCAGGGAGGTCCAAGCCCAGGCACGTGGCCACGTGCCGCATTTGGCCTTCCAAGTCGTCCAGCAGGTTCTGGTAGTGGAGCAGGAACACACCGGATTCGTGCCGCAACTCCCACCAGGACAGCATGTGGGACGTGAACCGCTCCAGATGAACCGCGCCGCCGCGTCCCATCGGCTCACCGGAGAAGAGTGCCCGCCAGAAGGCCCGCGGATCGCTGGGCAGAGGGCCGTGTACCCCGGTCCGGCGCATGTGGTGGTGGTAGGACAGCGCCACATCACGCAGGTCCCGGAAGACCACGAGATACGACACTGTGCCGGGCAGCGGCGGCAGCCCGTCCGAGGGAAGGTGCGACTTGACGAACCGCCGGTGCTCCTGGGCTTCCAGGCGGGCCAGGACGGTGTCCGGATCGTCCTCGGCCCGCAGGTGTTCCAGCCACGGCGAGACGCTCCGCAGCGGGCCGGGCAGCCCGGTGTGCCCGAAGACCAGACATGCGGTGATGCGCTGCATCCAGGTCGTGCCGCACTTCGGCGGCGTGGTGATGACGATGTCGTCCGGGCGCGGCCGGAAACGGTCCCAACGGGTGCTGTCGGACACTGGCGTGCGATACGTGCGTCGGCGCAGCGAGCGGTCCATGCCTGCCTTGTCGCTCAGGGGCGGGCGGGGCTGTCCTTCGTCCCTCCGGCGTCAGTGGGCGTTGACCGTCACCCTCCACTGGAAGGTGGCGTGCCGGCACCGGTGCTGCGGGCGGGTGGCCGTGCAGGTGCGCTGGGCGGTGATGTCGCTCTGACCGGCCCCGTCGACGCGGATTTCGGCGGTGGCGCCCCCGTCCGGCCCCTCACGTCCCTCCGTCCGAGTGAGGACGTCGGCCGAGGAGACCGCAGGCGTGCTCCACGTCCACTTCTCACCGTTGCCCTGGACGGGGCGGAGGCGGACGCTGATCTGATCGCCGGTGCGGAGGCTGAGCGTTCGCCCGGTGGAAGCGTTGGTCAGCGACGTGGTGGCGAGCACCGCCGCGTCGGCGTCCGGGGTCGCGGACGGAATGACCAGCGCGGCGGTGAGAGCGGTGAGGGCGAACAGGGTCCTGCCGAGCATGATCGGTCCTCCCCCTGGGACACGTGACGTTGTGGCGTCAGCGTAGGAGCCGACCGGCGGCCCGGTTCCGGGCCCACCCGCCGTTCACCCGAAGGGGAGAACGGCCGCACGTTATCGCTAATAGTGCGCCGTGATGTGCTCGCCGCCGGCGGCCTGCGGGTCACCGACACCGCGACCGGCGTCACCGTGTTGCCCGGCTGCGTTGCGTTCGGGGTCGATGCGGCGAGTTTTGATCGATCATCGATCATTACTGGCGGGTAGCTGTTGACTGCATCAACTTGCCACTCCTAGCGTGGTTCGACGGAAACAAGGTTCCGTAACACGGAATCTGCTGTCATCTCCCGTCCCCCACCCCGGGATCGTGAAAGAGGATCGCCCGTGTCCCAGCTTGACCAACTGCCCGACAAGGACCCGTCGGAGGTCGCCGAGTGGTGCGAGTCCCTGGACTCCGCTGCCCGGTTCGGGGGAGCCGACCGGGCGGCGTACCTGCTGCGCCGTACGCTCGAACACGCCGAGCGGACCGGGCTGGGCCTCCCTCCGCTCCTGGAGACCCCTTACGTCAACACCATTCCGACCTCCGCCGAGCCCGGCTACCCGGGCGACGAGGCGCTGGAGGCCCGGATCACCGCCTGGAACCGCTGGAACGCGGCCGCCATGGTCACCCGCGGCAATCAGCGCGCGGGTCTCGGCGGCCACATGGCGACGTTCGCCTCGGCGGCCTGGCTCTACGAGACGGGCTTCCAGCACTTCTTCCGCGGCAAGGAAGCAGACGGATCCGGCGACCAGCTCTACGTCCAGGGCCACGCCTCCCCGGGCATCTACGCACGCGCCTTCCTGGAGGGCCGCCTGACGGAGGGGCAGCTGGACCGCTTCCGGCAGGAGGCCGGGGGCGACGGGCTGCCCTCCTACCCGCACCCGCGCCGGCTGCCCTGGCTGTGGGAGTTCCCCACCGTCTCCATGGGCCTGGGCCCGCTCTCCGCGATCTACCAGGCGCGGTTCAACCGCTACCTGGAGCACCGCGGCATCAAGGACACCTCGCGGTCGCGCGTGTGGGCCTTCCTCGGCGACGGCGAGATGGACGAGCCGGAGTCGACCGCCGCCCTCGCCCTCGCGGGCCGGGAGCGGCTGGACAACCTGACCTTCGTCGTCAACTGCAACCTCCAGCGCCTGGACGGACCGGTCCGCCCCAACTTCAAGATCGTGCAGGAGCTGGAGGCCCAGTTCCGCGCCGCCGGCTGGAACGTCGTCAAGTCACTGTGGGGCACCGCCTGGGACGCGCTCTTCGCGCAGGACGCCGGGGGCGCGCTGGTGCGCCGGCTGCGCGAGGTGCCGGACGCGCAGTTCCAGACGTACGCCACCGCGGACCCGGCCTACCTCCGCGAGCACTTCTTCGGCGCCGGAGGAGCCGGCTCCCCGCTGCACACCATCGGCGCGGGCCTCGCCGACGCACGGCTCCTGGAGCTCTTCCGGACCTCCCGCGCCGGCCACGAGCCGCGCAAGGTCCACGCCGCCTACCGGGCCGCCGTCGAGCACAGGGGCGCGCCGACCGTCGTCCTCGTGCAGACCGTCAAGGGCTACACGCTCGGCCCGGGCTTCGAGTCGCGCAACGCCAATCACCAGATGAAGAAGCTCACGGGGAAGGAGTTCCGGGCGATGCGGGACCTGCTCGGCCTCCCGATCCCCGACAGCGCCCTGGACGGCGAGATGGTCCCCTACGCCCACCCCGGCGAGAACTCCCCGGAGGTGCGGTACCTGCGCGAGCGCCGCGCGGCGCTCGGCGGCCCGGCACCGGCCCGCAAGGTCGTCGCCAAGCCGCTGCCGGAGCCGTCCGCCAAGCCCTTCGAGGCCCTGCACCAGGGCTCGGGCCGCCAGGAGATTGCCACGACCATGGCGTTCGTCCGCCTGGTCAAGGAGCTGATGCGGGACGAGGAGACGGGCCGGCGCTGGGTGCCGATCGTCCCCGACGAGGCCCGCACCTTCGGCATGGAGTCGCTCTTCCCCTCGGCCGGCCTGTACTCCCCGGCCGGCCAGACCTACGACCCCGTCGACCGCGACCAGCTCCTGTACTACAAGGAGGCCAAGGACGGCCAGATCCTCAACGAGGGCATCACCGAGGCGGGCTCGCTGGCCGACTTCACGGCGGCCGCCACGGCGTACGCCACGCACGGCGAGCCGATGATCCCGTTCTACATCTTCTACTCCATGTTCGGCTGGCAGCGGACGGCCGACCAGTTCTGGGCTCTGGCGGACCAACTGGGCCGGGGCTTCGTCATCGGCGCGACCGCGGGCCGCACCACCATGACGGGCGAGGGCCTCCAGCACGCCGACGGCCACTCGCATCTGATCGCCTCCACCAATCCGGCGGCGGTCTCCTACGACCCGGCGTTCGCGTACGAGATCGCGGTCGTCGTCCGCGACGGCCTGCGGCGGATGTACGGCCCCGACGCCGAGGACGTCTTCTACTACCTCACCGTCTACAACGAGACCAAGGTCCAGCCGCCCATGCCCGAGGGCGTGGAGGAGGGCATCCTCAAGGGCCTCTACCGCTTCAAGGAGGCCACCGGCGCACCGGACGGTGCCCCGCGCCTCCAGCTGCTGTCCTCCGGCACCGCCGTCCACTGGGCCCTCGACGCCCAGCGGCTGCTTGCCGCCGACTGGGGCGTGGCCGCCGACGTGTGGTCCGCGCCCTCCTGGACCGAGCTGCGCCGCGACGCCCTGTCCTGTGACGCGGCGCGGCTCAGGGGCGAGGACCGGACCCCGTATGTGACCCAGGTGCTCCACGGCGCGCCGGGGCCGGTCGTCGCCGTCAGCGACTGGATGCGGGCCGTCCCCGACCAGATCGCCCCCTGGGTCGAGCAGGACTGGACGTCCATCGGTACGGACGGCTTCGGTCTCTCCGACACGCGGGAGGCGGCGCGGCGCCACTTCGGCGTCGACGCCGAGTCGGTCACGGTGACGGCGCTCGCGGCGCTGGCCCGCAGGGGCGATATCAAGCCGGAGGCGGTGCGCGAGGCCGCACGGCGCTACGGTCTGGAGGGCTGACTCCACCCTCGCGCAGGAGGCGGTGAAGGCCCGGCGGACGCCGGGCCTTCATGTGTAAGCAGGGGAATATTTCCCCGCCGTGCGACCTGAGGTAAGTGCCGGTCACAGGACGGCGATCCGGTTTTTCAAGTTCTTTGAAAAACCGGTTCCGTGGCCGGTAAACCCATTGGGGGAATTATGGCCTCCGTCACTGTGGAACCTCGTTCCGACCTGGTGAGGTGATCCGTACCCGCCCGGGTACGACATCGCTTCTCACCAGGTGAGTTGAGGGGGAACGGCTCCATACGCATACCGGAAATCCTGTGAGCCGATTGCCGGAGCCCCTGCCGCCGCATCGACCGTCCCGGTCTTTCGCGTGCACCTTTGCCGATGCCGAACGCCGCCCGTAGAGCGGGTTTTGTCCACCACACACCGGAGTAGCAGTGTTGAAGAAACGAACCATCGCCGTGGTCGGCGGCGGCGCCGCCTGCACCGCATTCCTCGCCGCGTACGCCCGGCGGCTGTCGGGCGACGTGGCCGGCGCGGCGGCCGATGTCATCGTCTTCGAACCAGGGAAGAGTTTCGGCCCCGGCATCGCCTATGCCGAGGACGCCGACACCGCCTTGCTCAACCGTCCCTATTCCGCCATGTCCGTGGACTACGGCGACCCCGGGCAGTTCCGCCGCTGGCTCCACCGGCAGACTTCCGCCGGTGACGGCGGCGACCCGCAGGCGCGGCGGACGCCGCGTTCGCACTTCGTCTCCCGCTCGCTGTTCGGCCAGTATCTGGAGAACGTCTTCTGCCAGTCCCGGGAGGACCTGCGGCTGCTCGGCGCGCAGGTGACGCTCGTCCCGTCCGCCGTCGTCGACCTGGCCGTGGAGACCGGAGGGGCAGGGGGGAGCGACGGGCACGTCCTGACCACCGCCGGCGGGGAGCGCTTCGTCGCCGACGAGGTGGTCATCGCGTTCGGCTCCATCGCGCCGTCCGATGTCTACGGGCTCGCCGGGACCGCCGGATTCGTCGCCCAGCCCTACCCCCTCGTCAGCTCGCTGGACGAGGTCGACCCGAGTGCGGAGGTGCTCGTCCTGGGGGCCGGGCTGACGGCCATCGACGTGGCCGTCGTCCTGGCGGACGCCGGACAGGAGCGCCGGATCACCCTCGCCTCGCGGTCCGGCAGGATCCCGGACGTACGCACCGACCTCGGCACCGGCGAGCTGCCCGAGCTCCTGGCCGGTGCGCGCCGGTTGCTCGCCCGTGGCGGCGCCAGCCTGCGCAGCATCCATGAACTCGTCGACTCCGCCTTGCGGTTGGGCGGAACGAGTATGCGCGAGGCCCTTCTCCCGTACACCGATTCCTGGTCCGCGCCCGAGCTGATGCGCCACCGGCTGGAGAATCCGCTGCCCGGCGGCCTCGCGCAGCGTTGCGTCGGTGCTCTCACCCCGTTCTACTCGGAGCTGTGGCGGTCCCTTCCGGAGGCCAGCCGGCGCCTGTTCCTGCGGGACCACTACCGGACGTACAACTGCCTGCGCAATCCGATGCCGGTGACCAACGCGCACCGGCTGCTCGGCCTGCACGAGGAGGGCCGGCTCGGCTTCGCCAGGGGCATCACCCACGTCACGGCGGCCGCGGGCGGCGGTTTCACCGCGTCCTTCACCGACGGGCGCACCGGGCACTACGACGCGGTCGTCAACGCGGTGGGACGCACGAACAACACGGCCGCCGCGTCCGCCTCCTCACTGACGTCCCGGCTGGTGCGCAACGGCACCTTCGTCTCCCACCCGCTGGGCGGCATCCGGGTCGACCCCGAGACCAACCAGGTGCGGGGTTCCGCGGGGGCGGCGTTCCCCCGGCTCTACGTGCTCGGCGACCTGGCCTCGGGGGAACACTTCCACGTGAGCTCCATGGAGCTGGTCGCACGGCAGGCCGCCAAGGTGGCGGCGCAGCTCGTACCGGCCTCGGACCGTCTCCTGGTGGGGGCCGTCGCGTGAAGCAGGCCGGACTGCCGCGGGGGCTGGCCGTCTGCTTGATGTCACTGGTGTTCGTGCCTCAGCTGGCGCTCGCCGCCTATGTTCCCGCGCTGCCCGCCATCGGCAGGTCGTTCGGGGTCGGGCCGGGCAGTACCAGCAGCTCACTGGTCGGCTACATGGCGGCGTACGCCGTGTGCATGATCCTCACCGGCAACCTGGCGGACCGCTACGGCTCCAGGCGCATCCAGCTGACCGGGCTCGTCGTCTTCACCGGTGCGTCCCTGCTCTGCCTGCTGGCCCCCGGGTACGGGGTCTTCGTGGCGGGCCGGGTGCTGCAGGCGCTCGGCGCCGGTACGGGCACGGTGATCTCCCGGCTGTGGGTGCAGCGGGCGCTGCCCAAGGAGCAGCGGCTGCCCATGCTGACGGCGCTGTCCACCGTGATCGCGGTGACCCCGGCCGCGTCGCCGCCGCTGGCGGGCCTGGTCGTGGAACACACCTCCTGGCGTGCGCTGTTCGCCTTCATGGCCTTGCTCGGGGCGGTCACCGTCGGCGCGGTCGCCAAGCTCCTGCCGGCGGACAGCGGCGCCGCGGCCGAGGCCGCGGGCACCCCGGCCGGTTCCGTGCGGCCGCCGGGAGGCCTCGCCGGGCCGGCCCGGGCGTACCGCACGGTTCTCGCCAACCGCGACTTCACGGTGTTCGCCGGTGCCATCAGCCTCGCCTGGTGCACCTACTTCACCTTCACCACCTACTCCAGCGATCTCCTCCAGTTGCAGCTGGGTGCCTCGCCCACCGTCTACGGAGCGCTGTACACGCTGGTGATCACGGGGTACGTGGCCGGCAGCACCACGGCGAAGCGGCTGGGCAGGACGCGCTCGCTGGAGTTCATCGCGCGTACCGCCGCCGCGGTGGCGGCGGGCACCGCCCTGCTGATGCCGGTCACGGTGCACCTGTGGCCGGGCAGCACGCTGAGCATCGTCCTGCCGATGGCTGTGTGCATGCTCGGCGTGGGCGCGCTGTTCCCCACGTGCCAGGCCGGGATGATGCGGTACGAGGGCGAGTACGCCGGTGCCGCTTCGGGGCTGTTCTTCTTCCTGCAGATGGCGTCGGGGGCCTGCTACACCGCCCTGACCGGCATCCCGGGTTCTCCCGACGCCCCGATGCTCGCGCTGGCGATCGCCCTGCCGGCCCTGGTGCTGTTCCTGCTGTGCGTGTTCGCTCTGCGGGCCCGGCCGCCGGCCGGCCGGGAGGGTTCGGCCGTCCGGAGCACGGGGCGTGTGACGTCGGGCGGCTCCTGACCGGTCGCTTCCCCGGCCCGGCCGCCGCCTCGTGCGAGGTGGCGGCCGGCCGTCCACACAGGGATGTCTTGGCCGGAACCTCGCCGAAAATGGCTAATTTTCCCCTTGTGGCCGCCCTTGTAGGGGCGCCTTTCGGTACCTCGTAAGGTTAGGCTAACCTTCGCCGCGTGAATGTCGGTAAAGAGACCTCCGCGGCCGGACGCCCCCGCGGTCATGAACTGTCGGCCACGGGTGTCACTGTGGCCTACGAGGGCGCCGACGTCGTCCACGACGCGTCTTTGACGCTGCGGCCCGGCGAGGTGACCGTCCTGGTGGGCCCGAACGGCAGCGGCAAGTCGACGCTGCTGCGCACCGTCGCGCGGCTGCAGCGACCCCGCACCGCCACGCTCGTCATCGACGCCGACACCGACGGCCTCGCGCTGTCCCCGCGCGAGTTCTCGCGCCGCGTGGCCCTGCTGACCCAAGGGCGCCCCGCCCCCAGCGGGCTGACCGTACGGGACGTCGTCGAATTCGGCCGCTACCCGTACCGGGGCCGCTGGGGCAAAACGGACCCGGACGGCCCGGATGCCGTGGACCGCGCGCTCGCCCTGACGGGCGTCGCGGAACTCGCCGAGCGCGGCGCCGAACACCTCTCCGGAGGACAGCTCCAGCGCGTCTGGCTGGCCGGCTGCCTCGCCCAGGAGACCGGCGTGCTGCTCCTCGACGAGCCGACCACCTACCTCGACCTGCGCTACCAGATCGAGCTCCTCGACCTCATGCGCGACCTGGCCGACGAGCACGGGATAGCCGTCGGCGCCGTCCTGCACGACCTCGACCAGGCCGCAGCCGTCGCCGACCGGATCGTGCTGCTCCACGCAGGACGGGTCATCGCCGACGGCGACCCCGAAGACGTCCTGACCCCCGAGCGCCTGACCGACACCTACGGCATCCGCATCGAGGTCGACACCGACCCCCTCACAGGCCGCCTGCGCACCCGCGCGATCGGCCGGCACCACACCAGAAGCGAAAGGCTCAGCACCACCTCATGAGACGCCTCCTCATCACCGCAGCGGCCGCCACCGTCGCAGCCCTCACCCTCACCGCCTGCGGAACGACCGAGCCCGCCGCCGACGACGAGAAGAAGAACACCGCCGAGCGCATCACCCTCACCGACGCCACCGGCGCGAAGGTGGAGCTCGAGGGCCCGGCCAAGAAGGTCGTCGGAACCGAGTGGAACGTCGTCGAGAGCCTGGTCTCGCTGGGCGTCGACCCCGCCGGCATCGCCGACGTCAAGGGTTACAAGACCTGGAACACCGCCGTCCCGCTGAAGAACGACCCCAAGGACATCGGCACCCGCGGCGAGCCCAGCACGGACACCATCGCCGCCCTGAAGCCGGACCTCATCGTCGCCACCAACGACCTGCCGGCCGCCGCACTGAAGCAGCTGCGCAAGGTCGCCCCGGTCCTGGAGCTGCGGGCCGCCGCCGCGTCCGACCCGATCGGGCAGATGACCAAGAACCTGGACCTCATCGCCCAGGCCACCGGCACCACCAAGAAGGCCGACGAGCTCAAGAAGCAGTTCCAGGCGAAGCTCGACGAGGGGAAGAAGGCCCTCGCCGACGCCGGCCGCGCCGGGGCGGAGTACGCCTTCGCCGACGGCTACGTCGTCTCCAACCAGGTCACGATCCGGCCGTACACCAGCGGCTCCCTCGTCGGCGCGGTCAACGAGAAGCTCGGCCTGAAGAACGCCTGGTCGGTCAAGGGCGACGAGAGCTACGGCCTCGGCTCCACCGACGTCGAGGGCCTCACCAAGCTCGGCGAGGACGTCGAGTTCGCCTACATCGGCAGCGACGGCGACAAGAACAGCACGCCGTTCACCGGCGCCCTGGCCAAGGACTCCGCCTGGACGTCCCTGCCGTTCGTGGAGAAGGGCAACGTCCACCGGCTGCCCGACGGCATCTGGATGTTCGGCGGCACCGAGTCGATGAACAAGTACATCGACGCCGTCGTCGAGGCGCTGAAGAAGAAGTAGCACCATGGCCGTCACCGCATCCCCTCCCGCCACCCGTCCGTCGGCGGCCGCCTCCCGGACGGGCGCGGCCGCGGTGACGGCCGCTCTGGTCCTCCTCGTCGCGGGCCTCGCGCTCGTCGACATCACCCAAGGCACCGCCGCCGTCGGCGCGCCCGAGGTCTGGAAGGCGCTCACCGGCCGGGCCGACCCCGCCGACGCCTCCGTCGTCGTCTCCTCCCGGCTGCCCAGAATGACCGCCGGACTGCTCGTCGGGGCCGTGCTCGGCATGGCGGGCGCCGCCCTGCAGGCGGTCAGCCGCAACGTCCTCGCCTCGCCCGACACCCTCGCCGTCAACGCCGGCTCCTACCTGGCCCTCGGCCTGGCCGCGGCCACCGGCGTCTCGCTCCCGCTGTTCGCCTCGTCCGCCGTCGCGTTCGCCGGCGGCCTCGTCGCGGCGGCCGTGGTGCTCGGCCTGTCCGGCCTGGGCGCGGGCAGCGTCCGGCTCGTCCTCGCGGGCAGCTCCCTGACCCTGGGGCTCACCGCCGTCACCGAGGGACTGCTCCTGCTGTTCCCCCGGCAGACGGAGGGCCTCTTCCAGTGGAACCAGGGCAGCATCGCCCAGAACGGGTTCGACGGCGTCCTGCAGATGGCGCCGGTCGCCCTCGCCGGTCTCCTCGGGCTGCTCCTCGTCGCCCGCCGGGTCGACGCCCTGGCCCTCGGTGACGACGCCGCCCGCGGCGTCGGCGTCAACGTCCGCGCCACCCGGATCACCGTGGTCGTGCTCGCGTCGCTGCTCTCCACGGCGGCCGTCACCCTCGCCGGACCCATCGGCTTCGTCGGCCTGTGCGCCCCCGCCCTCATCCGCCCCCTCGCCCGCAGGGCCCGCGCGTTCACCCGCGCCCGCGCCAGCCTTCCGCTCACGGGCCTGGCCGGTGCCGTGCTCGTCCTCGGCTCGGACGTGCTCCTGCGCACCATCGTGCCGGCGGACGTCGCGGTCGCCGTACCGACGGGCGTCGCCACCAACCTCGTCGGCGCCGTGTTCCTCATCGTGATGGCCACCCGGGTCCGGGACACCGCGGGCGCCACCGCGTCCGAACGGCTGCGCCTTCGGAGCAGGACCGTCTTCCTCACCACCACCGCCGCCCTGGCGGTCGTACTCGTCGGCGTGACCGTCGCCGCCGTGCTGCTGGGCGACAGCAAGCTGCTGCTCGGCGACGTGGTGAACTGGGCCCAGGGCAGAGCGGGCCGCACCGTCGGCTTCATCCTCGACACCCGCGTGCCCCGGGTCCTCGCGGCGCTCCTCGCGGGCGCGGCCCTCGCCCTGTCCGGGACGCTCGTCCAGGCCGTCACCCGCAACCCGCTCGCGGAGCCCGGCACCCTGGGCGTCTCCAACGCGGCTGCGCTCGGCGCCGTCCTCCTCGTGACGACGGTGCCGTCGGCCGGCTCGTGGAGCCTCGCCGGCGCCGCCTTCGCGGGCTCCGCGATCGGTGCCGTCGTCGTCTTCGGACTCGCCGCGCGGGGCGGGTTCCGGCAGAACCGGCTGGTCCTCGTCGGCTTCGGCATGGCCACCGGGACCTCCGCGCTGATCAGCATGCTCATCGTCCTCACCGACCCGTTCAACGCGACGAAGGCCCTCACCTGGCTTTCGGGCTCCACCTACGGGCGGACCTTCCCGGACATCGCGCCGCTCGCGGCCGTGCTCACCGTGGGCGTGTTCGTGGCGGTGCTGCGCCGCAGCGAACTCGACCTCGTATCGCTCGACGAGGACACCCCCAGGCTCCTGGGCCTCGATCTGGCGCGGGGCCGCCTGGGCTTCCTCGCGCTGAGCGTCCTGCTCAGCGCCACCGCCGTGGCCGCCGCGGGCACGATCGGCTTCGTCGGCCTCGTGGCACCGCACGCGGCCCGGGCCCTGGTGGGGCGCCGGCACGCGAGGGTCGTTCCCGTCGCCGTGCTCCTGGGCGCCCTGCTCGTCTGCACCGCAGACCTGCTGGGCCGCACCGTCATCGCACCGGCCCAGCTGGGCGCCGGCCTGATGACCGCGGTGATCGGCACGCCGTACTTCCTCTACCTGCTCATGCGGGGCCGCCGCCAGGGCACGTAGGACATGTGCGCCACCGCCGGCGGACAGGCGCCGGGGAACCCGAAGAGGGTTACCCGGCGCCTGCTCGTTTTCACAAGAACGCAGGGTGTGCCGACTGGACGGGGCGGGCTCGCGCCCAGGTGTGGTCCTCGGTGAGGTAGCTGTCGAGCACGAGCCCCGCCTGCGCCAAGGCGCGCTCGAACTCCTCGTCCGTCAGGGGACAGGACAGGAAGGTCTGGGTCCACCGTGCGTCCGGGAAGACGCACTCGACGTGGACGGACCGTACGCCGGGACGCACGGGATCGGAGGACACCACGCGGATCAGCCCGCCTTCGATCTCCCGCTCCTTCGGCAGGTCGTCGTGCCGGTCCGCGGCCTCCCGCTGGATCAGCACGCAGCCGTCGTCCGCGACATGCCGCCGGCACGTCCGCAGCAGTCCGTCACGCACCCCCGGGCCGGCCGCATGGACCAGGAACGAGGCCAGCAGCACGACGTCGAAGCGCTCGTCGAGCTCCAGGGTCTCGATCGGACTGCAGACGGTACGAGCACCGTGGATGTGCTCGAGCATCTCGGGCGATTCATCCACGGCCGTCACCGTGAAACCTCTGCGGAGCAGAGGACGCGTGATGCGGCCCGGCCCGCAGCCCAGCTCCAGAACGCCGGCCCCGGCCGGGGCGGCACGTTCGACGATGCCGGGCTCGTCGCCCGCCGGAAGCCGCAGGTACAGCTCGACCGGGCACCCGTCCGGGGTGATGGACCCCGGGCCGCTCCCCGTGTATCCCTCGCGCGCTGTGTGAGTCATGAACCCATCGGAACACGGGGCGAAGGACGGGGGAAGAGGAGGCCGACGAACACCTGCCTGCCCCGTGCCGGCAGGCCCTTCGCCGAGAGCGCCACCCCCGTCAGCACGGACCGGTGAGCCGGGCGCGGGCGCCGGTCAGCTGCCGGTACGGGGCGCCGGCACCCGGAGCGGGCCGAACCGGCCGGCCGCCTGCCTCAGCGGGCCAGCCCGGCGGCGACCTCGGCGTTCGGGAGCCGGGCCAGGAGCGCACCGGGGAGGATCAGCTTGCTCCGGCGCACGCCGCTGCCGACGAGGACGTACGGAGCGGCGGCGACGGCCTCGTCGACGAGCAGGGGCCAGTCCTCCGGCAGTCCGACGGGGGTGATCCCGCCGTACTCCATGCCGGTCTCCGCCACGGCCGTGTCCATCGGAGCGAAGGACGCCTTGCGGGCGCCGAGACGCTTGCGCACCGCCGAATTGACGTCGACGCGGGTGTTCGCGAGGGCGACGCATGCCGCGTGGGTCACCGCTTGGCCGCGTTTGGCGGCGATGACGACACAGTTCGCGGAGAGCTCCAGCGGGACGTCGTACGCCTCACTGAAGGCCGCCGTATCGGCCACTTCCGGGTCGGTGTCGACGACCAGCACGGACTCGACGAGCCCGGCGTCGCCGCACTTCTCGAGTGCTGCGGCGACGGGCTTCGCGAGGAGGCCGGGTCGGCTGACGGCCGGCCAGCATGCGTCGAAGCGGCCGAAGGGAGCGGTCGGCGAAGAATGGATCACGGGGTCATGCTAGGCCGTGCGCAGGGCGGCCTTCGGGGCACCGGGACCGTACCCCCCGCGGCTCACTCCGGATCGCGCTGTGCCATCAGTGCGCTCAGGAGGCCGGGGAAGGCTTCGTCGAACTCGTCGCTGCGCAGGGCGTTCATGCGGGACGTGCCGACGTAGTACTGCCGGATGAGGCCGGCCTCGCGCAGCACGTGGAAGTGGTGGGTGGCGGTGGACTTGCTCACCGGCAGTTCGATCGTGCCGCAGGTGAGGTCTTCGCCGGCGGCGTGCAACTCGCGGACGATGCGACGGCGTACCGGGTCGACCAGGGCTTCGAGTACCTGCTGAAGGGTGATGGTCCGCATGTCCGGGTGGGGCGGGACGCGGTCCCGTCCGCTTCGTCGCGCAGCCGTCGCCATGGTGGGCCGTCCTTCCGCTCGCGTGCTGGTCCTGCGGCTTCAAAGTATGACGCACATCGAAGTATGGCGTACGCCGAAGTATGTCGTACGGTGAAGTTTGATTCCCGTCAAAGTTTGACAGCGATCGTACTTTGAGCTTGAGTGGGGCGTGACGGCACGCACCCGCGTCGCCGTCGTCGACCCGAGGGGGATGCGTGATGGCCAGAACAGTGCGGTTCCACGAACACGGCGGGCCCGAGGTGCTGCGGCTGGAGGACGTGGAGGCCGGTGACCCCGGTCCCGGCGAGCTGTTGATCCGCGTCGACGCGATCGGCCTCAACCGCGCCGAGGTGCTGTTCCGCGGCGGCCACTACATCGAGCCGGTCAAGGAGTTCCCCGCCCGGCTCGGGTCCGAGGCCGCCGGAGTGGTCGAGGCCGTAGGGGCGGGGGTGACGGGGTTCGCGGTCGGTCAGCCGGTCAGCGTGGTGCCCGCGTTCTCGATGAACGACTACGCCGTCTACGCCGACCGCGCGATCGTCCCCGCGGCCGCGGTCGTCCACCGCCCCGAGGGCCTCGGTGCGGTAGAGGGCGCCGCGGTGTGGATGCCGTACCTGACGGCCTACGGTGCGCTGGTCGAGGTCGGCGGAATGCGCCCCGGGGACACGGTCGTCCTGACTGCCGCCTCCAGCAGCGTGGGCCTGGCCGCGATCCGGATCGCCCGGCGTATCGGCGCGGTGCCCATCGCCACCACCCGCACCACTGCCAAGAGGGACGCCCTCCTGGAGGCGGGTGCGGCCGAGGTGATCGTCACCGAGGAGGAGAGCGTCGTCGAGCGGGTGCTGGGTCTGACCGGGGGGCGGGGCGCCGAGTTCGTCTTCGACGCCGTCGCCGGCCGCGGTGTCGTGGACCTGGCCAAGACCGTCGCCCCCGGTGGCACGCTCTTCCTGTACGGGGCGCTGAGCGGCGAGCCGACGCCCTACCCCGGGTTCGAACTCGGTATGCCCGCGCTCAACATGCGCACCTTCACACTCTTCGAGACGACCACCGATCCGCAGCGGCTGCGCCGGGCCGAGGCCTTCGTCGCCTCCGGCCTGCAGACGGGTGCCTTCCGGCCCGTCGTGGACCGCACCTTCGGGCTGGACGAGATCGTCGAGGCGCACCGCTATATGGAAGCGGGAAGCCAGGTGGGGAAGATCGTCGTCACTGTCGACCACTGACGGTCTCGGCGGTCCGGCCGTGGGGGAGTTGTGGGATTCTCCCTAGGCCTGCTGTCGTGCCCGGAGGACGGCGATCGTGTGCAGGCACCAGTCGCGATTGCCTTCTTCGAAGGCCAGGCCGCGTCGGCAGGTCAGGTAGGGGCCGATGCGGTCACCGTGGCGCAGGAAGTCCTCCTCCGTCCGGTCGCCTCGCATGTCGCACAGCAGCTTCGTGAACAGGTCCGCCTTGGCCCGGGCGAAGGCGGCGCGTTCGGTGAGCTGTGCGATCAGGGGCTCGGCGTCGACGTGGTCGGCGGCCTGGACCTTGACGAACAGGTCGTCGCGGATGAGGGAGGGCTTGGCGCTGGTGGCGGCGAACCGGGCCAGCTCCGCCCGGCCGTCTTCGGTGACGTGGAACAGGCGCTTGTTGGGGCGGCTCTCCTGGACCACTTCCCTGCCGGTGATGAGCCCGTCCTTCTCCAGCCGGCTCAGCTCGGCGTAGAGCTGCTGCGGCCGGGCGTGCCAGAAGTTCGCCACTCCGAGGTCGAAGGACTTGGCCAGCTGATAGCCGCTGAGCTCTCCGTCGAGCAGGGCCGCCAGCACGGCGTGCCGTAGTGCCACCGGGTGACCTCCTCCATGGCTTCTGCCGTTCGCCGTCGGATGCGGTCCATCGTAGTCATGAAAGTGACTAGCCTTGATCATGGCTGTGCCGAGGCCCTGGAGGCCGCCCCCCAGCCGCAAGCGGCCCGCTGGGGGGCGTATCGCAGACCGCCGAGCGCGTCAGCGGGTGGTTACGGCTGCACCTCGGTCGGCTTTTCTGCGCGCAGGTCACTGACGAAGCCGTTCTTGGTCACGCGCATCCAATAGCCGTGGGCCCGGACCCCGGCGGGGATGTCGGAGCTGCGCTCCAGCTTGCGGTTCATCGAGGTGGTGCCGCTCGGGGCGTCCCGCTGGAAGGTGTAGGGATGCCATATGCCGACCTCGCTGCTGTAGAAGGGCTTGCGCTCCATCAGCATGACCTGGTCGGGGTTGCCCTGCGCGGGGCTCCAGTTGACGCGGACCGTGGCGGCGTCGAGGCGGTCGATCGACGTCACCGCCGGCGCCTTCGGGATCACCGAGGAGGCGGCGGGCTTGAGGTCGTTGCTGCGGATCGTGCGCGGCACGGACGGGTCATAGCCATCCGGGTTGTCCAGTTTCCCCGTGATGCGGAGTGCGGTGGGGGCCTGGCTCTGTCCACCCGCGCACGCATCGACCTGGGCGACCTTGAGCCACTGGCCGGAGAATCTCACGAAGTCCTCCTTCTGCAGCGGCAGCTCGCGGACGGCGCCGCCGATGACCCCGCTCACGGAGTAGACGTAGCGGGAGTCGTCGTCGCGGACCACCTGGTAGCTGCACCGGTCCACGGCCGCGGCGCGCCCGGTGACCGCCGCCTGGAGCGAGGGCGCCTTGGCGGCGGAGCCGGCGGCGGGGGCCGGCGAAGCCGCTGCGGCGACGCTCGCACCCGAGGCGAGGGCCCCGAGGCTCAGCGCGCACGTGGCGACGGCTGTGGCGATACGAGAAGGCATGGCATCCTCCGGTGACATCCAACGGATCCTGGGGGTCGGCCTTGATCGGCATCACCGACCAGGACGGGACGCTACCGGCAACCGATGGTCAAAAAGAAGTCAAAGAACTGTAATGCTCGTAACAGGGCCGGGCTTCCGGCTGGTTGAGGCGTCAAGCATCGCCGGGCGACAAGCCGGAGTACTTTCCGGCCAGCAGAGGTAGTGACTCGGCCAAGCCCGTGAGCAGTCATGCCGGCGCCTTCTTGGTGTGCACCTGCTGCGGCAAGATGCCCGATGTCACTGGCAATTGCGGGCTGAGCGGCCCCACCTCGTTCCGCGCGGGACGGCTCCGGGGTCCCGCGGTGCCACCGCTACGGGGGGTGTGGTCTTGGCAGTGCTGTCCTTACCGATACGGCGCATGCGAGTACTGCGGCGGCAGGGGACGACCGGGGTGGGGTCGGGTTTGCAGCGGGCCCAATCCTTCATGATCGTGGCCACCTTGCTCTACCGGGCGAGTCATCTGACCGTCGGTGTCCTCGCCGTCGTCCAACGCCGGTCGCACCTGCCCCTGCAGTACGTGGGATTCGCCGTGGCCCTGGGCGTCAGCGTGCTCGTCTACGGCACGGCTCTGCGCCGCGGTTGGTTCGACCGGCGGCACATCTGGGCGGACGTCATCGTGACCGGATGCGTGCTGCCCCTGGCCCTGTGCGCCTGGGGCGGGGTGCGCGAGCCCGCCACGATCGGCTGGGCGATGCTGCTCGGCGGGTCGGCGAGCGCCGTCGCGGCCATCGCCCTCGAACGACTCCAAGCCCTCACCGTGGTCGCGCTGCTCGTGGTGACCCACCTCATCGGCTACCAGGCGGTGGACGCGAGCCCCGCAGTGATCGTCGGCCATCTCAACTCGCTGGTGTCGTCGGCGATACTGACCTGGGCCTTCAGGTGGTACCTGCGCCGCCAAGGGCATCTCCTCGACGAGGCCAACGCCCGCGCGCTGGCGGCCGAGGCGCACAAGGCGCGCTACGCCGAGCGGCTGGAACACCACCGGGCGCTGCACGACACCGTCCTCGCCACGCTCACCACCCTGGCGGCCGGCGGGATCGACGCCAACGCCCCCGAGGTGAGGAAACGTTGCGCCCGCGAGGCCGCGTACCTGCGCCGGCTGATCCAGCAGACCGCCGACGAGGTCCACCACCGGGAGATCGGTACGGCACTGGAGGAGGCGGTCGGCTCCGTCGAGAGCCTTCAGCTGCGCGTCACCGCCCAGTACCACGACCTGCCGCAGGTGCCGCCCGAGGTCGCCGCCGCCCTCGGCGACGCCGTGCGGGAGGCGCTCAACAACGTACGGCGGCATGCGGGCACCGGACACGCCTACCTCACCGCGACCGGGGACCCGGACGGGGGAGGGGGAGCCGTCGTCACCGTGGTCGACCGGGGGCCCGGATTCGACCTCGAGCGGTACGAGCCCGGCCTCGGGCTGAGCGGTTCGGTCCACGGCCGGATGGCGGAGGTGGGGGGCCGCGCCGTCGTGGACACCGCCCCCGGCGAGGGCGTGCGCGTGGAGCTGAGATGGCCCGGGTGATCACGGTCGCGGTCGTCGACGACGACCGGATGCTCCTGGACGGCCTGCGGGCGTGGCTGGGCCGGGTACCGGAGCTGCGGCTCGTGGCGACCGCGGCCACCGTCGGGGAGCTCCTCCGCACGCCGGGGTACACCCCGGCCGACGTCGTCCTCCTCGACCTCCTCCTGCGCGACGCTTCCGCCCCCGTCGACAACATCCGGCGGCTCCTGCGCCCCGGGAGCCGCGTCCTGATGATCAGCACGGTGCCGGACCGCTCCGCGATCATCGAGTCGATCCGGGCCGGGGCCGACGGCTACCTGACCAAGGACCACGACCTGCCGACGCTCGTCGCCGCCGTCAAGGACCTCGCGGAGGGCCGTAGCGCCCACTCCGCGGAACTCGCCTTCGCCTGCGCCTACGACAACAGCCCCGCCCGCCCCCGGCTTTCGCCCCGGGAACGGCAGATCCTGCTCGACTACGCCTCCGGAATGACCCTCAAGTCCGCAGCCCGGCGCGCGGGCATCACGATCCACACCGCCAAGGACTACCTGGACCGGGTCAAGGCCAAGTACCAGCAGGCGGGCCGCCCCACGTACACCAAGCTCGACCTCGCCCGGCGGGTGCGGGAGGACAGCCTCGAAGGGGGCTGACCACCACCCGGCGCAAGCCCCCCAAACAGACGGCTTCAGAGGTGCTCGCGCCCTCCATAACGTCATCCCCGGGCGGCGCCTCGGACGGCCCGCCGGGAGGGGGACGAGCCGGTGTCCGAATGCTGGCCGGCGTTGCCGGACGACGCTTGTACGGCCTGTACTGCCCGCACTGCCTGTACCGCCGTGGAACCGGAAGGCGGTCCGCACACGAGGCGAGGGGAACTCGTCGGCCGCGCAACCGAGATGGGAAGGGTCGCGGCCCTGCTGGCCGCCGCCCGGTCCGGGCGGGGCGGCGCGCTCGTCGTCACCGGCGAGCCCGGCGTCGGCAAGACCCGGCTCGCTGCCGAGGCCCTCGCCGCGGCAGCCGGGGCCGACATGATCACGGTACGGGGACGGGCCGCCACGGTGGGCTCGCCCGTCCCGTACCGGCCCCTGGTCGAAGCACTGCTCCTGCTGGCCCGCGCCGGCCTGTTGCCGGACCCGGACGAGCTGGGCGGCTACGGGCCGGTCCTGTCCCGGTTGCTGGGCGACCCCCGGGACGGCACCGCCCCCGGCACGGGCCCCGGCGCGGCGTCGCCCATCATGGTCGCCGAAACGATGCTGCGCCTGCTCGGCGCCGTCGGAGGACAGAGAGGCTGCCTGCTCGTCCTCGACGACCTGCACGACGCCGACGCCGGGACGCTGGCGGTCGTCGAATACCTCCTGGACCACATCGGCCACCAGCCGGCCGTACTCCTGCTCGTCGCGGGGCGCGGACCCTGCGCGGCGGCCGACCTGGCCGCGCGGGCGCGCCGGCGCGGGGCCGCGGAGGTTCTCGACCTGCGTCCGCTCAGCCGCCCCGACGTGCACCTGCTCGTCGCGACCGAGCTGGGCATGGCCCCGGCCGACGTCTGTCCCCAACTCCTCGAGCGCGCCGTGGCCGGCAGCGCCGGGGTCCCGTTCGTGGTCAAGGAGCTCGTCCACGACCTCGCCGGCGGCCCCGCCCCCGGCGCCACCTGTACGCCGCCCGTCCCTTCCGCCGTGGCGGACGACGTCAGACGCCGGGCCGGGAAGCTCGGCCCGCTCGGAGTGGAGTTCCTCAGCACGGCGGCCCTGTTCGGCGGGCGCTTCCCGCTGCCGGTGCTGGAGCACGCGACCGGCCGCGACCACGGGGAGCTGTCCGCGATCCTGCGCGCCGCGGTCGCGTCGTGCCTGATCACACCGGACGGCGCGGACACGCAGTGGTACGCCTTCCGCTACCAGGCGGCGGCCGAGGCCCTGCTGGACGGCCTCGGACCGGGTGAGCGTGCCGGGTACGCGCGGCGGGCGGTGCACGCGCTGACCGCGCTCCACCCAGGGCTCCCCGGAGCCTGGTGCGCACACGCCGCCCGGCTGCACGAGCACGCCGGCGACACCTGTGAGGCCGCCCGCCTGTACTGCGAGGCGGCGGGGCGGGCGATGCGCGAGGGATCGGTGGAACGGGCGGGGGTGCTGCTGGCCCGCGCCCATCGCCATCTCGGGCCCGGCGCCGCACCCGAAGTGCGCGCCACGGTGCTGGAGCAGCTGCTGGACGCCGTCGCCTGCTCGGCGCGATTCGACCTGCTGCCCGCACCGGACTGCGTCCCGGACACCTTGGACGGCGACGTTCACGACGGCCATGACCAGGACAGCGCCGGCGTCGCCGGTGGCGAGCACGCCGTACCCGCCCGGCGCCGCGCCGCGCTCCACGCGCGCCTGAGCGGCATCGCCGCCCTGAGGGGCCGTCCCGCGGAAGCCCTGCGGCACCTGGAAACCGCCCGGAGGCTGCTCGGGAGCCGCCCGACCGATGACCACGCCACCCTCGTGGACATCGCCGGAGCCCGCGTAGAGCTGAGCCGGCCGGCCCCCGACCGGCTCCACACCGCCGCCCGGTTGACCCACCGGGCCCTGGACACCGCCCGGCGCGCCGGCCTGCCGGACCGGGCGTGCACGACGCTGCTGCTGCTCGGGCAGCTGGCCCGGGAACGGGACGAGCGGCTGGCGACGGCCCACTTCGTACAGGCTCGTGCGATCGCCCTCGCTCACCGGCTCCCCGTGCACCGCATGTCCGCCGAGGTGTACCTGGCCGTTGCCGCGGCAAGTCTCGACGGCCGGCCGGCCCGTGTCGAGCAGACCCGGCAGCAGGCCCTGCAGATGGGGCTGCGACCGCTGGCGCACGAAGCCGGCTTCGTCCTCGCGCTGGAGCGGATCCGGCGCTGCGAGTTCAAGGCGGCCCGGGACCGGATCCGCGAGGGGGCGGCCGATGCGGAACGGCGGGGACTGGCCGGCTCGCTGGCCGTCCTGCGGCTCGCCGACGCCGTACAGTGCGCTCACCAGGGCCGGCGCGCCGACATGGAGGAGGCGCTGGAGCGGCTTGCTCCGCTCGTCGACGCCGCGCCGGGCGTGCGGGCGATGTCGTACGGGCTGGCGAGGGCGTTCTGCTCGCTGCTGGAAGAGCGGCACGACGCAGCCGGGCAGGAGTTCGCGCAGGCTCTCGCCTACGACGCGGAGAACCCCGCGACCGGCGAGTTCGGCAAGCACGGCGTCATCCTGCTGCTCGGCGTCCTGGCCGGACGCATGGGCGGGCGGCACTGCGCCGAAGCCGCCGGGGCGGGCATCGGCGGAACCCGCTGGAACCACCAGTTCTCCGGACTGGCCCACGCCGTGCTGCTCGGCCGGGAAGGCCGCTGCGACGAGGCGGCGGCCGCCGCGGGCAAGGCCCTGGAGGCGGCCGCGCCCTACCCGATGGCGCGCCGCCTGTGTCTGCGCCTGGTCGCGCAGGCGGCGTACGAGGACGGCTGGGGCACGCCGGTCGAGTGGCTGCGCGAGGCGGAGGAGTACTTCCACGGCGCCGGCCTCCGGGCGGTCGCCGGTGCGAGCCGGGCCCTGCTGCGCGGGATGGGCGCATCGGTCCGGCAGCGGCGTACGGGTACGGAGCAGGTGCCGCCGGAACTGCGCCGCTGCGGCATCACCGTCCGCGAGTTCGAGGTGGCCCGGCTGGTCGCCGAACGGATCGCCAACAAGGACATCGCCGGACGGCTGCACATCTCGCCGCGCACCGTCGAGAAGCACGTGTCGAGCCTCCTCCAGAAGACCGGCCACCCGAACCGCAGGGCGTTCGCCAGCGCCACCCGCGACCTGGTTCCGCAAGGCGTGCCGGCCGGACAGACCTAGGGGAGCGCGGCGGCCCCGGCCAAGGTCACCACGCGATCGAAGCGGCCGTCGAGTTCCTCGTCCCCGTGGTGCACGACGAGCAGGGCGCGCCCTTCGGTCCGCTCGCGCAGCATGCGGAACACCAGCTCCTTGCCCTGCTCGTCGAGGTTCGCGAACGGCTCGTCGGCGAGGTAGGCGTCCGCGTCCTCGCACAGGAGCGCGGCGACCCCGAGCCGCTGGCGCTGGCCGGAGGACAGTTCCGAGGGCAGCTGGTCGGCCGGCCCGTCCAGATCCATCGCGGTGCGCAGCCGTGCGTCGGGTACCAGGTCGCGCACCGGCAGCGGGGGGAGGCTCACCGGTGCGGTCAGGCTCGCCACCCGGGGCGGCAGGGTGACCGACCCGGCGTCGGGGGCGAGCGTCCCGGAGACGAGGTGCAGGAGCGTGGTCTTTCCGCAGCCGTTGGGCCCGCGGAGCAGTACGTGCTCGCCGGCGCGCAGCTCGAAGCCGTCGATCGACACCGCGGCCCCGTCGCCGTACCCGACCCGGACGCCGCGGATCCGCACCAGGGCTCCTTCGCCGTGGTACGGACGCTCCCGGGCGTCCCGCAGCGACTCGATCCGCTTGAGGACGGCGGTGCTCCGGCGGACCTGCGGGATCATGTTGACGAGGTCGAACATCCCGGTCACCGCCCGCCACAGCGAGTTCACGAAGGCGAGGAAGCTGCCGAACGACATCCTCCCGGAGAAGACGAAGAAGGCTCCGACGACCATCGACGCGGTGTCCGACAGGTTCATGACCAGGTCGCTGAGGGTGCGCTGTCTCTGGGACAAGCGGAAGTTGACGAAGGTGATGCCGAGGAATCCGCGCAACGCCTCCTGGTTCGCCGCGCGGGTGCCCGGCAGCAGCGACGGCAGGCCGCGCAGCGCGGGGAACGCCTCCAGCGTCCGGGTCAGCACGTTGACGTACCGCGCCTCCGCCTCGCGTTCGGGCCCGGTGTTCTTCTCGATCCGCTTGCCCAGCCGGTTGCTGACGAGCACCAGCGGCGGCACGATCACCAGCAGGACGAGGCCGGCCTGCCAGGACAGGTACACCAGCACACCCAGGAGGACGACCGACGTGACCGCCTGGCGCGCGATGCGCAGGGAGACGTCGACAGCAGGCAGGACGCCCTGGGAGACGTCGTTGTGGATGCGGCTGACGTACGAGGCGTTCCCTGCCTCCGACACCTTCCGGCCGTCCAGGCCGAGCGTGCGGCCCAGCAGCTCCGTCTCCAGCACCAGCACGAACGCGTTCTCGAACCGCTTGCGGCGGCAGGCGATCCAGTACCCGGTGCCGTTGAGGGTCAGCCCCAGCAGGAGGTAGGCCGAGCCGAGGACGAGGAACCGCCGGAAGTCGGCGGTCAGGATCGCCTGGTCGAACAGGGCCTTCAGCAGCAGCGGGTGCAGCAGGGCCTCGAGCCCGCTCATGCCGGCCTCGGCGACGAGGATCACCACGTACGGAGCGCGGTGCCCCCGCAGGGTGCGCCAGAGCTGCTTCACCGCCCGACCTCGTCCAGCAGGAAGTCGGCCGTGCCCCCGGTGTTCACGCGGTGGAGCACCCGCAGCACGCCCGCCGAGCCGGTCAGGTAGTCGGTGGAGCAGCGCAGCAGCCCCTCGCCGGGAAGGGCCAGAAGGGTCCGGCCGTCCTCGCGCGGCAGCGCGAAGCGTTCGGAAGGCTCGAAGAGGAAGACCTTCCGGACGAAGTTGAGCTGCCGCAGCGCCGTAACGCGGTACGAGGGGTCGCCGGTGAACTCCGCCGCGTCCAGCAGGGCGTCGGCGATCCCGCTCATGCCGAAGCCGTACCCGGGGAGGATCGCGTACCTGACGTCCAGGCCGCGCAGGACGGTGCGTGCCGCGGCGTGGTCCCCGTAGCGCAGCAGCACCTGCGCCACGCCCGCGGATCCCACCTCGACGTACGGCTCCATGGTCCCTTCGTGCTCGAACATGACCGGGCCGTCGGCGTCACCGTCGATGGGCTTCGCGTGGGCCATCTCCCAGGCGAGCGCCTCCCGCCCGAGCCGCAGGTAGTGCTCCTCTCCCGTGACCTGGTGCATGCGCAGCAGGAACATCGCGACACCCGCCTGCCCGAAGCCCAGGCCGGTCAGCGGCCCCTCGGCGGAGAATGCGTTCAGCCAGTGGGCGCGCCCGCCGTCACGCTGCGCCGTGTCGCAGAGCACGAGCGCGCACTCCTGCGCCGCGGCCAGGTCGTGAGGGTCCCGGCCGTGCAGGAAGAACCGGAGGTTCGTCATCCCCACCCCGGCGAGGCCGTAGTAGAAGGTGTGGTCGCCCTTCTCCACCGCGCGCCGGTTGGCCTGGGCCAGCAGCTCCCTGGCGTGCGTGCCGAGTCCGAGCGAGCCGGCGGCCCAGGCGATGCCGGACAGGCCGTTCATGAGGCCGTCCGGGTACCGCGCCACGTCGATGCCCGCCAGCTCGTCGCTCAGCCAGTCGTGCCATGCGGGCCGGATCGTGATGCCGGAGGCGTTCAGCGCCCACAGGACGCCGCTCGCACCGAAACCGAGGCTCAGCGGGTTGGTGACGTGGGCGAAGGGGTCCACGGGGAAGAGGGTGTCCCGGCCGGGGTCGGCGGCGGCCTCGACGAACGCGGCCACCCCCGCCTCCGCGTCCACCAGCCCGAGCCGCTCCTCGACGACCGGCCGCGGCGGTGCGGCCTCGACCCGGCGGAGCAGGTCCGCCTCGTCCTCCAGCGCCTCCAGCACGCCGGTGAGGCCGATGCGGTTGCGGGCGAGGTCGGTGATCAGCCGGTGAACCCGCTCCGGCCAGCCCAGACCCTCGGTGATGAAGATCCGGTACAGGTCGAGGACGTCCTCGCGCAGGTACGACATCGCCGCGATCGGGAAGACGAAGTACGCCATGGTGGACGCCAGGGCGTACCGGTCGCCTTCCGGCCCGTACGCCTTGAAGCGGTTGCGGGAGAGGCTGAACCCCGGTGTGTACAGCTCGACGGGCTTGCTCAGGTCTGCTTCGCCGGTATCGGTGCCGGTCAGCCGGCAGGCCTCCAGGTCGACGATGGTCACCTCGTGGGTGTCCGGGTCGATGAGCAGGTTCGCGGCGGTGAAGTCGGCAAGGACCACACCACGGTCGTGCGCAGCCCGGATCGCGCGCGCCAGCCCGCGGAAGACGGCGAGGAAGATCCGCAGGTACGCGCGCGACCGCTCGACGTCGAAGCCCGGTCGCGCGAGAGGGTTGTGTTCGAGCAGCACCGAGCGCATGTCGGTGCGGTCGATGAACTCCTCGGCGATGTAGTGGTGCTCCCAATGGCGGAACTTCGCGACCGGAGCGGGGAACGCACCGACGTCGGCCAGCCGGTTCAGGAACATCCACTCGCGGTCGAGGATGTCCACCGCGTCGTGGTCCTGGCGGGGGTTGGGGTTGGTGTACGGGCGGGCTTCCTTGAGCACCACCGGCCGGTCGTCGTTCTCCGTGTCCTCGGCGGTGTACACGCCGCCGCTGTTGGAGAACTGGAGTGCTCCGGTCACCCGGAAGCGGCCGCCGAGCAGGCCGTCCCCGTCATCCTCCCCGTCGGCGGGCTTCCAGTCGTCGAACGGCCAGGGCGCCCAGTCCGGCCGGGCGTACCCCGGGCGCCGGTCGTCCGGTACGAGGCCGTCCGGTCCGAGGATCCGTGGCAGGCGCCGCCCGAGGACGTCGACGGTGTGGGTGTCGAGGAACTGGCCGTAGCGGAAGTAGAGCGCCTTGCAGTCCCGGTAGCGCAGGTCCGACAGGACGTAGGCCCCCTCCCTGCCCTCCAGGAGGCGGGCCAGGCCGGCCAGGCACGCCCTGAACTCGTCGTCATCGCGCGGGTAGACGGTGACGAGCTTGCCGCCGCTGCCCCGGGAGACGGCCTTGGAGTTGAGCATCTCGAAGACGTTGAGGTCGAGAGCGATCTTGAAGTCGACCGCGTGCTCCGTCAGGTACCCGATCACCGAGGCGGCGACCTCGTGCACGTGGCGGTGGCCCGACGACACGTGGATCTTCCAGCCTTGTGCCGGCAGGTCCGGGTGGTGCCGGTGACTCCACCAGATGCCGCTGCGGACGAACCGCGTCCGCGTCCTCTCGTCGAACCCGGCGAGGAAGTGGTCCGCGCTCGGCTCGTAGGAGACGTCGAGCGGGTCGAAGAACAGCGTGTTGTTCCAGGCGAACAGGAAGCGGTTGACCCATCGTTCGTTGCGCATGTCAGCCTCTGTGATCGTGCGAGGGCCGCGGGCGCAGCGGCCGCTGGGAACGGCGGGATCCGTGCGGAGGCCCGGCAGGCCCCCGCACGGATCCATCAGGTCACTCCGGGTTACCCGGGTCTTCCATGGACCTGCAGCAGTTGCTGCCGCTGCTCGTCAGGCTGACGGTGGCAGCAGCGCTCTGCGTGGTGCGGGCCTCCATGTTCTGCAGCTTGAGGACGCTCATCCGGATCACCTCCTCCGAGGGGCGAGTGCGCGGGACGCGCGGCTGACATCGGGTCCGTACCGGCCGATCGGCACGCCTCACTCAACGCCATCCGCGTCACCCGTACATGGGTGCTGCCCGCGCATAATCCCGGCCCGTGCCCCCACGGAGTGCCCGCCTTCCCGGTGGGGTGAATGGTGGTGGTCACCACGCCTGCGCAGGTAGGTGGAGGGGGTTGCAAGACAGGTGGAGGGGTTCTCCTGCCGGAGCAGGAGAACCCCTCCACCCAGTGCTCTTCAGGGGGTGAGTGACGATGTCCGTCAGCCGAAACACCCGAGCGTCTCGTCGAAGCCCGCGCAGCGCCACTTGACCCACCAGTAGCAGCCCTCGCCCGTCACCTTCAGGCACTTGTTGTCGCCGAAGATGCCCACGGTGAGCTTGCCCCAGACGACGCCCAGGCTCTTCTCCCAGCTGACGCTGTTCATCTTGGAGGTGAGGTGGAAGCCTTCCGACCAGATCACCTTGCCGGAGAGCTTGATCCCCACCTCGGCGCGCACGGTCCACTCGCTGCCGCCGCTGAACTCGATGCCGCCGTAGATGCTGATGGGGCCGATGACCTGGAACTCCCAGGGCTCCCACCTGTCGGCCTCGCCGGTCACCGACTTGATGATCGTGGGCGGCTCGACGCCCTCGGCCTCGAAGCGCCGGGCCTCGGAGATGAAGTGCTGTTTCACCTCCTCGGCGGTGGTGCCGGGCTCGTCGTCCTTCTTCCGTTCGTTGATGGCCCGGGCCAGTTGGTCCCAGACGCCGGGGTCGATTCCTTGGAGTCCGGTAGCGGGATCGGTTGCCATGGTCCGTTTCCCTCCGCAGTAGGCGGTACCACGCGCAAGGCGCGTGTACTGCACACCTGCCCGGACCGGCCGATGCAAGCCTCGGTCATCCGCTATTCACGACAAAGCATGAAGATTCGCTCACCCGTGCGGGACGATGGCGACGGGGCAGGCCGCGTGGTGCAGCGCCGTGTGGCTGACCCGGCCGAGGTGCAGCCCCCGGTGGTCCTGCCGCCGGGAGGCGCCCAGCACCAGCAGGCCGGCGTCGGCCGACGGGTGGAGCAGCGCCTTGTGGGCGGGTCCTTCGACGACCGTGCGCCGGATCGTGACCTGGGGGTACGCACTCTGCGCCGCGTCGAGCACCTCCTCCAGGACATCGGTGGCCTGCTCGGCGTAGACGCGTGCGCTGTCGTCCAGGACCATGAGCGGGTCCGTGGGCTGCTGCGGCGCGCGCCAGGCCCGTACGGCCTCGACCTCGCACCCCCGCCCTTCGGCCTCGCGCAGGGCGAAGCGCACGGCGCCGGCCGCCTCCTCCCCTTCCTCGACGCCGACGACGACCTTGTGAGCCGTGCCGCGGATGTTGCGCTCCTCTCCGCGCACGACCGTGACCGGGCAGTGTGCGCGGCCCGCCACGGCCAGACTCACCGACCCCAGCAGCATTCCTCTGAGCACTCCCCGCCCCGAGGAACCGGTGACCAGCGCGGCCGCCTTCCGTGACTCGCCCACGAGCGCATCCGCTGCGTCGCTCGGCACCGTCACGGCATCGACCTTCACGTCCGGGCGCAGCTGCCCGGCGCGCTGCCGGGCGGCGGCGATGACCCGCTCAGCCATGAGCCCGTCGGCGGGCCGTTCATCATTGAACGACGGCACGGGCCCTTCGTAGCGCTCCCACAGCGAGGCGTGGACGACGCGCAAGGAAAGCCCGAAGCGAGCGGCTTCCTCCACCGCCCAGTCGAGCGCCACGAGGCTGCCGTCGGAGCCGTCGACACCGACGACCAGAGGAAAATCCATCGCTCCCACCGCCTCGCACCGAAAGGGGTTCGGCTCCTTCCCTTCCATGATCCTGCTTCATCGGCGATTGCGTCACAGGGACGCCCGGCGACCCCCGCCTCCTCACGCCGCGTGAGGTTCGTACCCGCCCGCGCAGGCAGTGCGGGGAACCCCACTTCCGCACGCCCGGGCCACCGGCTTCCGAGGCCGCGGTTCCGAGCCCACCATCAGGGCGAAGGCCGAAAACGAGAGAGGGAAACCCGTGAAATCGAGGAACTTCCGCCTCGCTCCGGCGGTGGCGGTGGCCACCGCGGGACTGCTGTTCGCCGGCACGGCGGGGGCGGCCGTCGCGGCTGCGTCGGACGAGTCACCGCCCCCGGCGAGCAGCGCCCCGAGCGAGGAGGCGCAGGCCGACTGGAAGCCGGGCGCCTGGTACGACGACGAGGCGGCCTGCAAGAAGGCCGGCGAGCAGGGCAAGAAGGACAACAAGTGGCGTGAGTACCGCTGCAAGCGCGAGGAGAGGCACCCCGGCCAGTACGACTACCAGTGGCATCTGTACTACCGCGCTTAGCAGAACGGAACGTCCGGTACGACGCCGTGCCCTCCGGGTGACGCCTGGAGGGACGTGCGGCCCGGGCCGCACGATGCCAGAAGTCGTAGGGCGCGGCGGTGCGTGCGCCGAGGCGTGCGCTACGCGGCCGGGGCCAGGCCGAGGGCGGGGACGGTCCGTTCGTAGGCGTGCCCCGCACGGAGCACCGTGGCCTCGCCGAAGGGGCGCCCCATCAGCTGCATGCCGATCGGCATGCCCGCCGCGTCCCGGCCGACCGGCAGGGTCAGGGAGGGGACGCCGGTGATGTTGGCGGGGGCCGACAGGCGCACATAGGCGTCGGAGACGCTCTCCACGCTCCCGTCGCCCCAGGTCACGGTCGGCCGGCCGGACTCCACGGCGGTGAGCGGCACGGTCGGTGCGGCGATGACGTCGACCGTCTCCAGCATCTCCTTCCAGTCCTGCTGCATCAGGGTGCGGGCGCGCTGGGCCCGGAGGTAGTCCCCGGCGGTCATGAGCTCGCCCGCCTCCAGGAGCACGCGGACGTCGGCCCCGTACAGGTCGGGGACCGCCCGCAGCGTCCGCTCGTGATAGGCGGAGGCCTCGGGCACCATCAGGCCCCACTGGGTCGGCCGGATGTAGCGCGCCATCGGGATCTCGACCTCGACGAGCCGGGCGCCGAGTTCCTCCAGCCGGCCGATCGCGCGGCGTACGGAGGCTTCGACCTGAGGGTCCACCCGGTCGAAGTAATAGTTGCCCGGCACGCCGACCCGAAGCCCTGTCAGATCCGCTTCGGCGCCCGGCCGGTGGTCCAGCCGGTGGTCCATGGGCGGAGCCGCGACGGACGCGGGGTCGCGCGGGTCGTGTCCGACCAGGGCGGCGAGGACCAGCGCCGCGTCCTCCACCGTGCGCGCGAGGGGACCGACATGGTCGAGCGACCAGGCCAGCGAGGTCACGCCGTACCGGGGCACCAGTCCGTACGTCGGCTTCAGGCCGACGACTCCGTTCAGCGCGGCGGGCACCCGGATCGACCCTCCGGTGTCGGTGCCCAGGGCGAAGGTGGCAGCCCCCGCCGCCACGGCGACGGCCGAACCGCCGCTGGAGCCGCCGGCAACCCGCTTCCGGGCCCAGGCGTTGGCGGTCTGAGGAGTGGTCAGACCGTAGGCGAATTCGTGCGTGTGGGTCTTGCCGACGAACACCGCACCGGCCGAGGCGAGGCGTGCGGCGACCGTGCTGTCGCTCTCCGCCCGGTGACGGGCCCGCACCCGGGAACTCGCCGTGGTGGGCATCCCGGCCACGTCGATGAGGTCCTTCAAGCCGGCGGGTACGCCGTGCAGCGGACCTCTCGGCGCACCGCCGGCGATCTCGGCCTCCGCCTTTCGCGCCGCCTCCCGAGCGTGGTCCGCCGTCACCGTGGTGAAGGCCCCCAGGCGCGGCTCGACCTGCTCGATGCGCTCCAGCACCGAGTCCACCAGCTCGACCGGCGAGATCCGCCGGGTGCGTACGGCCTCGGCCGCGTCGGCCAGGGTCAGTTCGTAGGGCTCGTTCGACTCGTCGGGCTTGTGCTGCTCATGCGGCTGCATCGTGCTGCTCCCATCCCGCGCGGTATGCGGCGGACGGCGGTGTGTCGCCGAAGTCCAGCTCGCGCAGGACGGAGACGACGGAATGGATGTGGTCGGCGGTGGCGGCCACTCCCGCGTGGCGCTCCCGCACCAGCGGGAGCCCCGATCGTGCGGCCCAGCGGGCGGCTTCGGGGGGAGTGAGGTCGGTGAAGGACATGCGGTGCCTTCCTGAGCGCTAAAGCTAACAGCTTGCGTTAGTGGACGGTAGGGCCTACGGTCGCTTAAAGCAAACTCATAGCTTTTATTGCGAAGGTCCGTCATCCCGGCCCCCTTTGGGCCGCGGGAAGGGAAGCACACGCATGCGCACAGCACGGCTCGCCGGGCAGACCCCGCCCTCCGGCGCCTCCGCGGCCCACTGGACCGTCGGGGAGATCGCGGTCCACCGCATCGACGAGATCCCGCTGCCGCCCCCGACCGGACCGTGGCTGCTGCCGGCCGCCACGGCGGACGTGGTCGCCGGACACGACTGGCTGCAGCCCGACTTCGCCGGCGCGGACGGCGTCCTGCGCCTCGACAGTCACAGCTTCGCGCTGGTCGTGGACGGACTGCGCGTCCTCGTCGACACCGGGATCGGCAACGGCAAGACGAGGGCGAACCCTGCCTGGCACGACCTCCGCACGGACTACCTCGCGCGCCTCGCGGCCGCCGGATTCACCCCCGGGAACGTCGACCTGGTCGTGCTCACCCACCTGCACACCGACCACGTCGGATGGAACACCCGGCAGGCCGGCGGCGCGTGGGTGCCGACGTTCCCCAACGCCCGCTACCTCACGGCGAAGACGGAATACGACTTCTGGGCCGCGTACGACATGGACGCCGCGCGGCGCGGCATGTTCGAGGACTCCGTCCTCCCGGTCGAGGAGGCGGGGCTGCTCGACCTGATCGACGTGCCGGACGAAGGCGTCGACGTGGCAGGCGGCCTGCGCCTGATACCCGCTCCGGGGCACACCCCCGGGCATGTCGCCGTGCAGGTGAGCAGTGCGGGTGCGACGGCCCTCATTACCGGCGACTGCATCCACCACCCCGTCCAGCTGGCGCACCCGGAGATCGGCAGCTGCGTCGACATCGACCCCGTGCAGGCCGAGGCGACCCGCCGATCGCTCCTTGCCCGGCTCGCCGGCACGGGTGCCCTCGTCCTCGGCACGCACTTCCCCTCGCCGACCGCAGGGCGCGTGGTCGGCGACGGCGACGCCTACCGGCTCGAAGCCGTGACCGGCCACGTCCGGCCCGGCGCGGTCCGAGGGGCTCCCACCAGGCGTGCGGTCGCGTCGGCGGCGGATCAGCGGGCTGCGCCGAAGCCCTCCACGGCCTCCTGGGCGAGACGGCGGGCGTAGGCGGGGGTGAGGCCGTCCGGGCGGAACAGGATGCGGTACATCATCGGTGCCACGACCCGGTCGAGGACGGTCTCGGCGTCGGGGGCGTCCTCGCCGCGCTCCGCGGCCCGGGCAAGCATGGTGCCGATCTGGCCCGCCGCGTAGTCCGAGCACTGCCCCGCGTTGTCGCCGTCGGGGTCTCCCAGCAGGGCGTCGCGGATGTAGGCACGTCCCGCCGGGGACGCCATCTCCTCCAGGAACTGCTCGGCCCAGCTCCGCAGGTCGTCCAGCAGGCGGCCGCGGTCCTCCGGGAGAGTGTCCGGACGCAGGTGCTCGACGGCAACGTCCGAGAGCAGTTCCTGCAGGTCGCCCCAGCGTCGGTAGATCGTCGAGGGGGTGACTCCGGCGCGGGCCGCGAGCAGCGGAATGGTCAGTTCTGCGCGCCCCACCTCGGCCTGGAGTTCGCGGACGGCGGTGTGGACCGCCTGCTGGACCCGTGCGCTGCGGCCCCCGGGGCGAACCATCGGCTTGCGACTCATACGGCCAGCTTAAAGCAAATTTCTTGCATCAGTCTGTACGGGATCCGAAGGTACCGGCGGTGGGGCGACGAGGTGTGCCGCCGCCCCGCCGCGCGGCTCAGTGCCCTGGTGCCGCCGTGCCCGCTGCCGCACCCAGCGCCGTGCGCAGGGCCGCCGCGAAGTCGCCCGGATGCGTCAGGAAGCCCACGTGTCCGCCCGGGAAGTCGGTGACGTCGCTGCCGGTGTGCTCCGCCAGGGTCCGCGTGACGCGGTGCATGAGCGTCTTGGGCCCCTCGCCGCCGGCTGCCAGGGCGAACGGTGCCGTCCGCAGCGCGTCGACGTCGGGCCGGAAGCGGGTGAACGAGCGCAGTTCGTATGCCAGGCACGTCTCCATGTTGGCGTGGAGGCGCGCCAGCATCTCCCGGACCGGGGCGGGGAGGCCCGACGCCGACGCCGGAGGAGGCCCCTCCACGCCGATCGCCGCACTGAACCTCTGCATCGCGACGTCGGTGCCGGCCTGTTCGTAGAGCTCGTACACCTCCTGGCAGAGCGCGTGCCACTCGTCCGCGTCGGGGAGCAGGTCGATCACGAACGGCTCGTGCGCGACCAGCGCCCGTACCCGGCCGGGGTGCCGGACCAGGAGGTCCATGCCGACCATGCCGCCGTAGCTGGTGCCGAAGACGTACGCCGGTTCGCCGGCGGCCACCGTGTCCAGCAGCAAGTGGGCGTCGCGGGCGTGCTCTTCGATCCACTGCGGGGCGGGGGAGCCGGTGAAGCGGCTGCGGGAGTTGCCGCGGGGGTCGTAGGTGATGACGGTGTGGTCCGTCGCCAGGGTGTCGGCCAGCGGGCCGAACATGGCCGCGTCACCGTCACCGCCGTTGATGAGGAGAAGGGGTGGGCCCGATCCGCGTACTTCGTAGTAGATCTCGGCCCCGGGCGCGGTCATCATGCCTGTCTTCATAGGGCTTCAGAGTGCACCGTCGCCGGGGTGCCGGGCAATACCCCGGAAAAGCCGCCAACCGGGCTCTTCAGATCAGAAGTGCTCCGCAAGAACAAGATTCGGTCCGTCTTCCCCTTCCGGTGACGCCTGGAGTACCCATGAAGGAGGGCGGCCGCCGGACCGGTCGCACGGGAAACGGGGAGGCACGCGGTGCACGAGAAGTCCTTGGAAAGCGGCTGGTACATCGACGAGCGCTGCACGAACTGCGACGTCGCCCGGCAGCTCGCTCCGGACCTGGTCGGCGAGGCCGAAGGCCGGTCGGTCCTCCTCCGGCAGCCACGGAACCCGTCCGAGACGGCGCAACTCGGCGCCGCGGCACACGCCTGCCCCACCCGGTCCATCCGCCCCGCGACCCGCCGCCTCGACGCGTCGTCGGACCCCTTCCCCATGGCCCTGGACGGCACCGGCACCGACGTCGGCGCCGTGTATCTCTGCGGCCACAACTCCCCGCACACCGCGGGAGCCAACTCCTACCTCCTGCGGCGCCCCGACGGCTCCCTGATGATGGTGGACACCCCGCGCTGGAGCCCGGTGCTCGCCGCGCGCCACGCCGGACTCGGCCCCGTCACCGACGTCCTCCTCACCCACCGGGACCACGCCGCGCACGGCCGGCGCTACGCCGACCACTTCGGCGCCCGGCTGTGGATCCACGAGGGCGACCTGGACGCGGCCCCGGACGCCGACCGGATCCTGCGCGGCACCGAGCCGGCCTGCATCGCCGACGGAGTGACCGCGCACCCGCTGCCCGGGCACACGCGCGGCAGTGTGCTGTACCTCGCCGACGACCGGTACTGCTTCAGCGGCGACAGCTTCTACTGGTCGCGCACCACGGCGGATCTGGAAGTGGCCCACAGCGTCACCTGGTACTCGATCGAGGAACTGGCCGCGTCGCTGGCCCGGACGGCCGGACGGCTGCGCTTCGAGTGGGTCCTGCCGGGCCACGGCGACCGCCGGCGCCTCCCGGCCGAAGCCATGGCCCGACGGCTTCGGGACCTGGCCGCCCGCGTCGGTGAACTCCGGCCCCGTCCCATCGACTTCGCCGCCGTGCGCTGGTGAAACGACCGCCGGCAGCCGGCCGCTTCCGCCGGTGCGAGGAGGCCCCGGGCGGGGCTGGACGGCATGGGGGATTCGTGATCAGGTTGCGGGCATGAGCTCCTTGATACGCCACGTCACCATCGACTCCGCCGACCCCTACGCTCTGGCGACGTTCTGGGCCGCCGCCCTGGACGGCTCCCTCGCTGACGACGACTACCCCGGAGACCCGGAGGCCACTGTCACGAGCGCGGCGGTTTCGCTGCTCTTCGTCACGGTCGATGACCGCAAGACGGTGAAGAACCGTGTACACCTCGATCTTCAGCCCCAGGACCGCAGCCGGGACGAAGAGGTCGAGCGCCTGCTGTCCCTCGGCGCCGTGATGCAGGGCGACCACCGCAGGGCCGACGGCTCGGGCTGGGTGACGCTCCACGACCCCGAGGGCAACGAGTTCTGCGTCGAACGCAGCGCGGCGGAGCGGTCGAAGGGCTGAAAGGCCGGAAGGGCCGAAAGGGCTGACCTTTCGGAAAGGCCGGCCTTTCGGGGGCCCGCGGCGGCCGGCGTCCGCGCGGGGCCTCAAGCCCGCGAGCCGGGCACCGGGCCCGGCTCAGTCGAAGTCCTCGAACGCGGGGCGCCGGCCCGCGCGACGCCGTACGAATCCGCGCCGGCCGGCGAGCAGGGCCATGCCCGTCCACCCGGCGACGCCCGTGACGAGAGCGGCGAACTGCCCGTCCGGGTCGACGTCGGAGGCCGCTTCCAGCGGGACGACGCCCTTCGGGTCGCTGATGACCTCGACCCGGTCGCCCACCTTCCACTGCGGGTGGTCGCCGTCGTAGTCCAGGGTCTGCTTGAGCTCGCCCGACCGGCCGGTGAGAGTGAAGCGGTGAGTCGATCCGCTGTCGGCGGAGATGCGGACGGTCTCGCGGACGCCGCGCTCGTCGAGCGTGGACTCGGGCGCGTACTGCACCGAGCCCACGAGCACGAGCACCGCCGGCAGGAAGGAGAGGAAGGCGAGCCACCAGGCGCAGTGGAGGAGACGCAGGGCGAGGGCGAAGACCGCGCACCCGAGGAGCCCGGTGACGATCGGGATCAGGTCCGTCCCCAGTGCGACGTACGAGATTCCGGTGTTGACCGCGGCGATGATCCAGCCGAGCCCCACCACGACGAGGGTGAACAGCAGGTACAAACCCCTGTCCACCGTCCCGCCCTGCGATTTCTTCATGTCCACTTCAGCCACCGACGCAGCATAGGCAGCCGACCCGCGAGGATCGTCCGCCGGGGCGGCAACCCCGCGGGCCCCGTCTCCGGGGCCCGCGGCCGCGCGTCAGCCGGCGGCGGCGCCGAACCACCGCGGCAGGTGGCCGAGCAGATCCTGCTGGTCCTCACCGGCCCACGCCACGTGGCCGTCCGGCCGCAGCAGCACCGCGGGCACGTCCAGTTCCTCGCTGACGTCGACGACGTGGTCGACCCGGTCCGCCCAGCCCTCCACCGAGAGCAGGCCGGTCCGGTCGAGCAGCAGACCGCGGCCGCCGCGCATCAGCTCGTAGAGGCGGCCCTCCTTCAGCTGCACGTCCCGCATCCGCCGACCGAGCAGTTCGTGGCCCTCGCCGAAGTCGTAGCGGACCCCGACCGCGGTGATCATCTCGGTCACGTACCGGTTCACGACCTCGAATTCCAGGAGCTCCGAGAACAGCTCCTTCAGCGCCATCGCACCCGCATCGGTCCGCAGCAGCACGCTCTGCGCCCGGGTGTTGAGCACGACGCGGGCGCCCACCGGGTGCCGTTCGGCGTGGTAGCTGTCCAGCAGCCCCTCCGGTGCCCAGCCGTTTACCTCGGCGGCCAGCTTCCAGCCGAGGTTGAACGCGTCCTGCACGCCGAGGTTGAGCCCCTGCCCACCGACCGGCGGGTGGATGTGCGCCGCGTCGCCGGCCAGTAGCACCCGGCCCACCCGGTAGCGCTCGGCCTGCCGGGTGGCGTCGCCGAACCGGGAGAGCCAGCGCGGCGAGTGCACGCCGAAGTCGCTGCCCGCGACCTCCCGAAGCCGCTGCTTGAACTCCTCCAGGGTCGGCGCGGCACGCTCCTCGGCCACACCGTCGGCGGGCACGATGACGCGGTACGTCGTCCCGTCCGCGTTGGGGACGACACCGAACCGCACGTGGGTCTTGCTGACCTCGGCCGCCACGGCGGTCACCGTCGCCGGGTCCTCGGTCACCTCCATGTCGCCCAGCAGCGTCTCGACCGTGGGGGGCTCGCCGGGGAAGCCCACGCCGAGCAGCTTGCGCACCGTGCTGCGGCCGCCGTCACAGCCGACGACGTAGCGCGAGCGCAGCCGCGTGCCGTCCGTCAGCTCGACGGTCACCCCGTCCTCGTCCTGGCTCAGCCCGGCCACCTCGCAGCCGCGCCGCACCTCGGTGCCGAGCTCGGCGGCACGCTCGCCCAGCACGCGCTCGGTGACCGGCTGCGGCATGGCGAGGCCGTACGGGTGCGCGGTGTCCATCTGCTCCGGCCACGGCGTGGGGAAGGCGGCGAACGGGCCGCCGACCGTGAACGGCTCGCTGACCTCGCGGAACCGCTCCAGCAGGCCGCGCTGGTCCATCACCTCGACGCTGCGCACGTGCAGACCGCGCCCGCGGGACTCCGTGGTCGGCTCCGCCAGCTTCTCCAGCACGACCACGTGCACACCGTGCAGCCGCAGCTCGCCGGCCAGCATCAAGCCGGTCGGGCCGCCGCCGACCACGATGACGTCAATCATGAATCCCCCATCGAACAAACTTAAATGTAACAACGTCAGATCTCGGCCGGCTGCCGGGCAGGGCCGGACGCACCGTCCTGCACCACCACGCCGCGTGACCCGTACGTGGACAACAGCACACGTACGTCGTGGATCTGTTATTTCCGCAGGCTCTGGCCGAGGTTGATGATTGTGCAGTACGAACGGGGCCTTGCTGCAAGCCCCCTGGTGCGCTATAAGTTGAGAGTGGCAAGGAGCGGGTGTTCCCCCTTGCCTTTTTGTCGTCCACTGCAGGTGGGCAATTGGGCAATTCCCTCACCAGACATGGACTGCCGTCGTCGGCGCCCGCAGCGCGGGATCGGTGATCGAACGTACGATCCTCTCGTCCGGTTCGCCGATGCGACCCGCACCGGGGCCCGAGGAGGGGCCCTGGCCAGGTCTTCAAGGGAGGTTCCCGATGTCTGCACCTGCCGATCCCGTAGGGGGCGGCGGGCTCCTGCTGCCCGCGGAGAGGGTACGGCGCGCGGTGGGGCACTTCGGCATCGTTCTGACGGTGGTGGCGGGTCTTGCGCTGCTCGAAGCGGTGACGTTCTTGGGAGTCGAGCTGCTGTCGGACGCGGGCATGGAGACCGCCGGGCTTCCCGGCGTAGCCGAGTATGCGCCGTTGCCGGTGGCCGGGGGAGTGCTCACCCTGCCGGTGTTCCTCCGCTCGTGGCGGTGGCCCGCGCTGCGGATCGACGCGGCAGGCATCAGCAAGGTGCAGCGGCACCGCGTCGAGACCCTCGCCTGGTCGGCCCTCGACGCGGTCCAGTTCACGCCTGACCGTGGTGTCCTGGTGCTCCTCGTGCGTGCAGGCGCCACCCTTCCCTGGAAGGACCGCGTGCTGGATCGACCCCTGGCCCTGCCGTACTACGCCCTGGGCAACGTGCTCCGGCCCCGGCGCCGGCGCGAGCACCACGACCTCATCGTCGCCGCGGTCGAACGCTTCGCACCAGGCGCGTACACCGACCGGCCCTGGCGCCTGGGGAAGCCCCACCACAAGGCCGCGCCGGAGAGGTGAACGGCGTAGCGGCGAGCGACGCCGGCCCGACCCCGGGTCTTCCCGGAACGCCGGTGCGTGAACCAGGATGTGCTGCCACGGGAAGCACGTGAAGGAGCCGGTCACCGGCACCGGCGGCCTCGCCGGCCGGGACCGTCGGCCGCGGGCGCCGGAGGCCGCCGCCCGGCACCGGCGCGCGTCCGCCCGTACGACCCCGGTACGAGAGACCTGTCAGGAGAACGGCATGCACACCGCCCCCCGGCCCCCCTCCCCGTCCGCCCCCGTCGCCCCGCAACTGGACGCCGTCGTCGTCGGGGCCGGCTTCTCCGGCCTCTACCAGCTGTACCGGCTGCGCGAACTGGGCCTGCGCACCCGCGTCTTCGAAGCGTGCGAGGACATCGGCGGAACGTGGTACCGGAACCGGTACCCCGGCGCCCGGTGCGACGTCGAGAGCACGTCGTACTCCTTCTCCTTCTCCCCGGAACTGGACCAGGAGTGGGAGTGGAGCGAGCGGTACGCGACGCAGCCGGAGCTCCTGCGCTACCTCCATCACGTCGCCGACCGCTTCGACCTGCGCAAGGACGTCACCCTGCAGACCCGCGTGACCCGCGCGGTGTACGACGAGAGCGGCCACGTCTGGCAGGTCACCACCGACAGCGGGGAGACGGTCACCACCCGGTTCGTCGTGCTGGCCACAGGCTGCATGTCGGCCGTCAAGGAACCGGACATACCCGGAGCCGGCACCTTCGCCGGCCGGGCCCTGCACACCGCCGACTGGCCGCACGAGGGCGTCGACCTCACCGGCAGACGGGTCGCCGTGATCGGCACCGGGTGCTCCGGCGTCCAGGCCATCCCGCTCCTCGCCGAACAGGCCGCCGGACTCACGGTCTTCCAGCGCACGCCCGTCTACGCGCTGCCCGCCCTGAACCGGCCGCTGTCCGCAGCGGAGAACGCCGAATTCAAGGCCCGCTACCCGGAGTTCCGCGCCGCCCAGCGCCGCTCCCGCGGAGGCACCGTCTTCGAGCTGCCGACCCGCTCGGCCCTGGAAGTGGACGAGGCCGAGCGCACGGCCACCTATGAGAAGGGCTGGGAGACGGGCCTGCTCAGCGGCCTTCTGCGCACCTACACCGACATCCTCGCCGACCGGGCCGCCAACGAGACCGTCGCCGAGTTCGTCCGCTCCAAGATCCGCTCGATCGTCACCGACCCGGCCACGGCCGAGACGCTCTCGCCGCGCACCTTCCCCTTCGGCACCAAGCGTCCCTGCCTGGATACCAATTACTACGCCACCTACAACGAGCCGCACGTGAACGTCGTCGACCTCACCGAGACGCCGATCGTGGAGATCACACCACGAGGCATCAGGACCTCGGACCGGGAACACGCCGTCGACGTCATCGTCTTCGCCACCGGCTTCGACGCCATGACCGGATCCCAGGTCGCCGTGGACATCGTCGGCAGGGGCGGCACCACCCTCAGGGAGAAGTGGGCCGACGGCCCCCGCAACCACCTGGGCGTGCTCTCGGCCGGCTTCCCGAACCTCTTCACCGTCATCGGCCCCCTCAGCCCCTCGGTGCTCAGCAATGCCGTGGTGTCCATCGAACAGCATGTGGAGTGGATCACCGACTGCATCGCCCACCTGCGGAAGAACGACATCACCGAGATCGACGCCACCGAGAGCGCGGAGGAGGAGTGGTGCGCCCACGTCGCCGACCTCGCCTCCCGCACCCTCTACCCGGACGTCGCCTCCTGGTACACGGGGGCGAACGTGCCGGGCAAGCCCCGGGTGTTCCTGGCCTACACGGGCGGCGCGGACCGCTACCGGGCGGAATGCGACGCCGCCGCACGGGACGGGTACCGCGGTTTCGTCCTGTCGGGCGCCGCTGACTGAGGGGCCCGCTCTCCGGTCCGCTCCCCGGTCCACTCGCCGTCCCGGGCGAGCTGCTCCTCCTGATCAGCTCGCCCGCGGCGGCATGGCCGCCAGCGCAGCCTTCATGATGTCCTGAGCCTGCGCCTCGCAGGCAGGGTGCTTGGCAGCGTCGAGGAAGACGTGCACGACGAGGTTGCCGTCGCGGACGTTGAGCTGGCAGGTCTGCCCGTCGGGCTGAGGCGCCGACCAGTACGCGGCGTCGCCGAGGCCGAGGCCATCCGCGCGGCGCTCGCCCTTCGCGCCGCCGGCGAATCGCTCCCGCGCTTCTCCCGTGCCGTTCTCGTCGGGGTCCGAGCGGTACACGTCCCACGAGACCCTCGCGCTGGGGAAGGCGTTCCAGCCGTCCGACTGGGGCTGGTCCTTGCCGTGCCAGGAGCACACGGTGCTCGCCTCCTCCGCCCTCTCCTGGTAGACGTCCTTGTCCTTCCTGCGCTCCTCCCGCAGGGGGAGCTTGGGAACGGCCTCCGAACACAACGGCATCGTCACGTACTTGTCCGCCGGCCCGCCGCCGTCGTCGTCATCGCGCAGGAGCAGGTACGCGCCCACGCCGAGCCCCGCCGCGAGCACCGCACCTGCCGCCACCCACGCCACGGGGCGGCGGCGGGGACGGGAGTGTGGGGGAGAGGCGGGAGCGCCGTACGTGGTGAGCACGGCCGTCGGTGGGACGGCGGTGGAGTCGGCGCGGGACAGGACCGCAGTGCGCTCGGGATCGCCGTCGAGCAGTCCTTGGACCCGGGCCCGCTGTTCGTCGACCATCCCGTGCACGGCGGGCGGCCACGGCCGGGCCGCCGGGGTCACCGGGCCGAGGAGGGCGAGCAGCTCGGCCGGCGTGGGCCGGCCGGCCGGGTTCTTGGCCAGGCAGCGGACCACGATCCCGTGGAGGGCCTGGGGGACACCGCTCAGGTCCGGTTCGGTGTGGACGAGGTTGTAGAGCGTCTGGAGGGCGGAAAGTCCGGCGAACGGGCTGCGTCCGGTCGCCGCCAGGACGAGGACCGAGCCGAGGGAGAACACGTCGCTCGCACCGGTCAGCTCACGGCCCTCCGCTTGTTCGGGCGACATGAACGGCGGTGAGCCGACCACCCATCCCGTTCCGGTGAGTTCGGTGGCGTCCCCGGTCTCCGTCGCCCGTGCGATGCCGAAGTCGATGACCCGGGCGCCGTCCTCGGCGAGCAGGACGTTCTCGGGTTTGAGGTCGCGGTGGACGAGACCGGTGCGGTGGATCTCGTCCAGGGCCGTCGCCAGGCCCACCGCCAGGCGGTGCAAGGCGTCCGGGGGAAGCGCGCCCGTGCGCTCCACGGCCGCTCCCAGCGAGGGGCCGGCGACGAACACCGAGGCGAGCCAGGGCAGCTCGGCGTCCGCGTCGGCGTCGAGGACGGCCGCCGTGTACGCACCGGACACTCTCCGCGAGGCCTCCACCTCCCGCCGGAAACGTGAGCGGAAGCCGTCGTCGGCCGCGTGCCGGGCGTGGACGAGCTTCACCGCCGCCGTCCGGCCGTCCGGCGCGACGCCGAGCAGGACGCGCCCCATGCCGCCCCGGCCGAGCTCGGCGAGGAGGAGGTACGGTCCGGCCTTCTCCGGCAGCGGGTGCGGTGCGTTTGCGGAGGTGCTCACAGGGCCCTCACCGCCGCGACGGCCTGCCGGGCCATGTCCTTCGTGAGGTCCTCGCACGCGCCCTTCGGGTAGTGGACGCCCTGGACCGCGATGAACAGGGACAGGTTGCCGTCCCGGGCGTACAGCAGGCAACTGCTGTCGCTGGGGTTCTTCAGCCACATGCCCTCCTCCGCGAAGCCGAGACCGGAGTCACGCGGGGTCTTGGAGCGCATGTACATGCCCTCGTAGCGCTTCTTCGCCTGCTCGGCGCCGGTGGGACCGCCCGCGCGGGAGCGGTAGAGGTCCCAGGTGACGTCGATCTTGTCGCCGGAGCGGGTGTGCCAGACGCAGGCGGTCGACGGATGCGTGTGTCCGTCACTGTCGGACTGCTCCCACACCCTGTCGGGGAAGTTGCCCGTGGCCTCACCGAAACCGTCCGGGGCCTTCATGCTGCGGCGGACCTGCACGCAGGTGGGGACCGTCCTGGTGTACTTGTCCGGCACCTGGGCGAGCGGGGTCGAGCCGGGGGTCGGCACGGGCTCGGGAACGAACGCGTAGTACACGTTGTCCGGGCCGACCGCCAGGACCGTGGCCGCCACCGTCACCAGCGTCACGCCCGCCGCGATCGCGGCGATCAGCCACCGGGGACGGCGGCGCGGGGCGGGATTCGCCGGCGGTGCAGCGGTGGTCGGGGGGATCGGTCCGGCTGTGGCGGGAAGGGGCACGGGTATGGAGTCGGCAGCTGCGGGCGGGGCTGCAGAGCCTGCCGTGGCCGCAAGCCGGGCCGCCCGGGCCCGGCGGTCCGCGACCTGCTGGTACACCGCCTCCGGCCAGGGGCGCGCGGTGGGGGCGAGCGGGCCGATCAGGTCGAGGAGCTGCGCGGGAGTCGGCCGCGCGGCCGGGTCCTTGACCAGGCACGGCTCGACGATCCGGCGCAGCCGGGGCGGTACGGAGCTCAGGTCGGGGACGTCGTGGGCGACGGCGTGCATGAGCGCGAGCGGCGAGTTGCCGGCGAACGGGGTCCGGCCCGTACCGGCCATGACGAGCGTGACGCCGAGGGAGAACACGTCACCGGCCGGGCCCGGCTGCTCGCCCCGGACCTGCTCGGGCGCCATGAATGCGGGCGAGCCGATCAGCGCGCCCGTGTGGGTCAGCTTCGTCTGGTGGTCGGCCGCGCGGGCGATGCCGAAGTCGACGACGCGTACGCCGTCCTCGGTCAGGAGCACGTTCGACGGTTTGAGGTCCCGGTGCACGAGGTCTGCCCGGTGGATGTCGGCGAGGGCCTGGGCGAGCCCGGCGGCGAGCAGCCGTACCGCCTCCTCGGGCAGCGCGCCGCCCGCCGCCAGCGCCTCGCTCAGCGACGGCCCCGGCAGGAAGAGCGAGGCGAGCCACGGCGTCGGCGCGTCCGGATCGGCATCGACGACCGGCGCGGTGTAGGCCCCGGACACCCGTCGCGACGCGTCCACCTCCCGCCGGAACCGTGAACGGAACCCGGGATCCTCCGCCAGATCGGCGTGCACCCGTTTGACGGCCACGAACCGGCCGTCCGGTGCCACTCCGAGCAGCACCTGCCCCATGCCGCCCTGCCCGAGCACCCCGACCGTCCTGAACGGCCCCACGTGCGTCGGTCCGTCCACTCCCAGCATCCGCATGCCGAATCCGTCCTCCCCCTGAATGCGTAGGGATCATAAGGCGGGGCGGGGTTCTTGAGGGGGCGGGGCCCCCGGGCGGCGTCAGGCGGTGTCGAGTGCCGGGGCGATGACGGCGAAGGCGCGGTCGAGGAGTTCGGCGGGGTCCTCGCTCCCCTCGCTCCCGCTCCACCGGTGCAGCACGGCGTCGAAGGCGTTGAGCGCCATCCCCGCGGCCAGTCGCGGGTACAGGTCCGTACCGGGGTCGAGCCCCAGACGGTGCGCCAGTTCCGCCGCGAGGTCGTCGCGCCACTGCGCCTGACGTTCCAGGAAGCGTGCGTGCAGGGCGGGCGTGCGCAGGATCAGCCGGACCACGCGCAGGGCCCTGCCGGCGTGGTCGGCGTGGTCCGTGCAGGCGGCGACGGGGACTGCGACGGCGGACCGGAGCGCGGCGGAGGGCCGCTCATCCGCGGGGCGGGCCGCGAGTTCCGCGCGGATGTCGGTGCCCATGCCGGCCAGGAACTGGACGACCACGTCCTCCTTGGACGCGAAGTAGCGGAAGAACGTGCGCTTGGAGACGCCGGCGGTCGTCGCGATCTCGTCGATGGTGACCGCGTCGAACCCCTTCAACGCCAGTAGTTGCAGCGCTGCTTCGGTCAGCTCGTTCGAGACGAGCCGGCGCTTGCGCTCGGCCATGCTCACTTCGGGGCGGGAACTCACCGGACGATGGTAACCCTATGCCCTGTGTGTCACTTGGTGACATCTTGACACCAAGTGACACACACAGCAATCTGTGTCGCATGACGAATCAGCGGCAATGGACCGCCGAGCAGATCCCGGACCAGACCGGACGAGTGTTTGTGGTCACCGGAGCCAACAGCGGCCTCGGCCTGGCGACCACCCGGGCCCTCGCCCGCAGGGGCGGGCACGTGATCCTCGCGGTGCGCGACGAGGAGAAGGGCCGCCGGGCGGCCGCCGGCATAGCCGCCGAACAGCCGGGTGCCGCCCTTGAAGTACGCCACCTCGACCTGGCCGACCTCGACTCGGTCCGAGCGTTCGCCGAGAAGCTGCACGCCGACCATGCCCGGCTGGACGTGCTCGTCAACAACGCCGGCCTCATGGCACCGCCCCGGACGCTGAGCGCGCAGGGCCACGAGCTGCAGTTCGCCTGCAACCACCTCGGTCACTTCGCGCTGACCGGCCTGCTGCTCGACCTGCTGACCGCCGGACGCGACCCGCGCGTGGTCACGGTGAGCTCGGTCAACCACCGAAAGGCACACCTGCGCTTCGACGACCTCACCGGCGAGCGCAGCTATTCGCCCATGGGCTTCTACAACCAGTCGAAGTTCGCCAACGCCGTCTTCGGGCAAGAACTCCACCTGCGTCTGGCCCGGTCCGGCAGCCCGATTCGCAGCTTGCTCGCGCACCCCGGCTACACCGCCACCAACCTGCAGACGAGCGCGCCGATCGGCCTGTGGAGGCTCGTGTTCGGCACCATCGGCAACCCCCTCCTCGCCCAGCCGCCGGCCCGTGGCGCACTGCCGCAGCTGTACGCCGCCACCGACCCGGCCGCGGAGGGCGGCCAGTTCATCGGGCCGGACGGCATGGCCGAACTCCGCGGCGGTCCGACGCGAGTGCAGCTGTGCCCTGCTGCCGCCGATCGCGGGACGGGCAGGCGGCTGTGGGAGCTGTCGGAACGGCTGACGGGCGTACGGTTCGTGATTCCGGCCCGCGCCTGACCGCTCCCGCGAGTCGCCTCTCCACCTCGCTGCTGCGGGGTGGCAGCAGCGAGGAGTTCATGGTGGAGCTGGACCAGGACGTGCTCGACGGGGACGCGTCCGGCCAGGACCGTCTCCTCCATGTGGTGGGGCGCAAGCCGTAACCGGCGGCTGCTGCACTCCTCAGCAAACAGTCCGCGCCGAAGCGATCTGAAGGTCCGGCCGGAAGTCCATGGTCTGGCCGGGCTTCAGGAGCACGGTGCCCATGGGCGTCGACAGGTGTGCGATCCGCTGCGTGTTGTTCTCCACCTTCCTGGCGGGGAACGGAGGGGTGAAGTCCCGGCCCCGGCACTGAGGGATCTGGAGGGGCTCGGGGATGCCGATGCCGCCGACGTAGAGGCAGAGGTTTGCCGTCGGGCACAGGAGCGAGGCAGCCGCGGCCGGCGTTGTGCCGGGAGAGGCGGCGGAGGCGGGCACGGTGGCCGCGCCGGTCCCCACCAGCGCCGCCGCGGCGGCCGCGGCCAGCAGCGTCGGCAGAGCGCGGGCACGTCTGCGGTGGGCGACACGGGCGGGTCTGCCGGCCGGTGTCCCGTGGGGTGCGCCCGCGTGCAGGTCCCTGTGCAGATCCTTGTTCAGGCCCTTCTTCAGGCCCTTCTTCAGGCCCTTGTTCCGGCCCTTGTGCATGTCCCTGCGTAGATCCGTCATGGCCGTCGCCTCCTGGAGGTCAAGAGGACGGGCCTCGGGGGAGCGGAGCGCCCCACCGCGTGCACCGTCCTGTCCTCCTCGATTCAGCGGCCGCCCGAGCCGTGCGTAAAGCCCTATTCCGGCCCGCCCTGTCGTGCCAGCCTGCGGACCAGTCGGATCAGGGAGGCGCGCTCGGCCTCCGGGTCGGACGGGCCGCCGAAGATCATGCGGACGGCCTGGGGGACGGTGAACCACCAAGCGGCCAGGGCCAGGACGGCGTAGAAGAGTTCCTCGGGCCGCAGGCCGGTGTCCAGCGCCCCATCGCGTTGGGTCCGGGCGAGCGCCGCGACGCGCGAGCCGTAGGTGGCGGTGCGCTCCGGTTCCTTGAGCGCGGGGCCGCCGCGGTCCTGGAGGCCCTCCCAGTGGAGCAGGCGGATGAACTGCGGGCGGGCCCGGTGGTAGTCGTAGAGCAGACCGGCGTAGTGGCCGAGGTCCTCGGCCTGTTCGGCGGTGAGGGGGATGGTCGTGGCGATGCGCTCGAGCTCCGTCTCCAGTACCTGACCGAAGAGCCGCTGCTTGTTGCCGAAGTACTGGTAGATCCGCTCCTTGTTCACGCCGGCGCGGGTGCCGATGCGTTCGATGCGGGCGCCGTCGAAGCCGTGCTCGGCGAATTCGTCGACGGCCGCGTCCAGGAGGGCTTGTCGGGTGCGTGCGGTGTCCCAGGCCATGCGCCGATCATACGGGACTCCAACCAACCGTTTGGAGATTGCTTGAAAGTTAAGTTAATCTCCAAACGGTTGGTTGGAATTTGATCGTCAAGGAGTCCGCACGCATGTCCGAGCCCACCCCCACCCCCGCCCCCACCCCCACCCCCGCCGCGCCCCAGGCCGGCCCGCCGCCCCGTCACCACATGGCCCTGATGATCTGGGTGTCGGTCTTCCCCACGCTCACCGTGCTGGAGCTGCTGTTCCACAAGTGGCTGGAGCGCCTGCCGCTCGTCCTGCAGACCCTCGTCCTCAGCGCGTGCGTCGTCCTCACGGTGGTGTACGTCCTGATGCCGCGACTGCAGCGGGTGCGGGCCCGGCTGCTCATGCGCGCCGCCCGCTGACACCGCACGTCGTGGCGTATGCGTAAGCCCCCCGCCGCATGGCGTGCGGCGAGGGGCGGACGGCAGGGGGAACGCCGCGCAGGCCGACGGCATCGTGCCGCCGGCCCGCGCAGTCACGAACGGGTCAGGAGGAGGCGCCGAAGTTCTGCGTCCACCACGGGCCGTTCGACTTGAAGTTGATGCCCACGCCGATCTCCTTGAAGGAGCAGTTCAGGATGTTGGAGCGGTGGCCGGGGCTCTTCATCCAGCCGTCCATCGCCGTACGGGCGTCCTTGGGGCTCTTGAAGATGTTCTCGCCGTACGTGCTCCAGCGGTACCCGGCGGCGGTCATCCGGTCGCCGGGGCTCTTGCCCTCCGGGCTGGTGTGGGCGTAGTAGTCGCGGGCGGCCATGTCGTCGGAGTGGCCCTGGGCCGCCGCCTGCAGCTTCGCGTTGATGGTGAGCGGGGAGCAGCCGGCCTTCGCGCGCTCCGCGTTGACCATGTCGACGACCTGCTGCACGTGCTTGCCGTTCGCGCCGCCGGCCTGGGCGCCGCCACCGCCGGCCGCGGGCTTGCGGGCGCTGCCCGAGCCGTTGCCGCTCCCACGGCCCGTCGAGGGGGCCTCATCGGCCTTGTCCTTGGCCGATGACCGGGTGCCCGGCTTGCCCTCAGCCTCCTTCCCCGCTTCGGTCTTGACCTCGGCCCGGTCTTTTTTCTCCTGGCTCCCGTCCTTGCCCGCGGCCGCCGACGCGCTTGCGCCGGCGCTCGGGGACGCGCTGCTGCTCGCACTGGGGGCAGAGGAAGCAGCCGCCGCCACGGAGGGGTGTTCCTTCAGCGTCTCGGTGGGCTGCTCCGTGGCCGACGCGGACGACGCCGCGGCGTCCGTACGGGTCTCCCCGCCGCCCGACAGCGACTGGGCCACGCCGTACCCGCCGCCCACGACGGCTATCAGCCCCACCGTCCCGCCTATGACCAGTGCCCGACGGGGGCGCTTGCCACGGGCCCGGCGTCGACGCGGGCCCGTGCTGCCGTCGGACGCCGGGTCGGACATCGGGGTCTCGAGTTCACGATTCATGCGGATCACTTCCGGTGCGGTGTCACTGAGTGCTGGTCCAACACTCAGGAGACGGCGCGGCCGGGGGTCGATAACAAAAATTTCCGAACGTGTTCGTCCCGGGTTCCTGAAAGTCCCGGAGGGGCCGGTCCGGCACGCGTGCGCGGAGGAAACCGGTCGCAACGGCGGCCGGGCGCTGCTAGCTTGCGGCCGTGGATCTCTTCTCACGCTCGTGGACAGCGCTGCGCACAGCGGTCGCCGGACTCCCGGACGAGGACTTCGCGCGGCCGTCCGGTTGCACCGGCTGGCTGGTGCGGGACCTGGTGTGCCACCTGATCATCGACGCCCAGGACGTCCTGATCACCCTGGCCACCCCCGCCGAAGCGGAACCGACCCGGGACGCGGTCACCTACTGGAACGTCGAGGACCGGCCGCCGACCGGCGACGATCCGCTCGACGCCCTGACCGTCCGTCTGGCCGCCGCCTACGAAGAGCCTTGGCTGCTGAAGTTCCACCTCGACGACCTCGGGTCCGCCGCCGGTCGCGCCGCCGGACTCGCGGACCCCGCCCTCCGGGTCGGCACCCGCGACGAGGTCCTCACCGTGGCCGACTACCTTTCCGTATACGTCCTGGAATGGACGCTGCACCACTTCGACCTGATCGCGCACCTTCCGGACGCGGTTGACCCGCCCGCCGAGAGCCTCGCGGGAGCACGCGAGCTGCTGGAGAAGATCGCCGGCGCGGCGTTCCCGTCGTCGCTCTCCGACAAGGACGCACTGCTGATCGGCACCGGCCGGCGTGCCCCGACCGACGAGGAGAAGGCCGACCTGGGGGAGCTGGCCGCGAAGGTCCCGCTCGTCCTCGGCTGACCGTTCGGCCGTACGCCGAAGCGGCAACCGACGCCGGGGCGGCATCGGCCGCCCGGCGAGGGCCTCGGCCGTTCGAGTCCCCTCCCGGGCCGTGGCCACCTGACAGGGCGCGTCTCATCGATGAGGCGACGCCAGGGCTTCTACCATGTGCCCACGGCTGGTGACGAAGCACGGCCCGGGGCTGTCGCGCCGCCGGGCGATCAGCCGGCCCACCCGGCTGCACGAGAACCCCGGAGAGCACCTCATGAAGATCCACCTCTCCAGCGTCTTCGTCGACGACTAGGAGAAGGCCCTGCGCTTCTATACCGACGTGCTGGGCTTCGTGAAGAAGCACGACATCCCGCTCGGCGCGGACCGGTGGCTGACCGTGGTCTCGCCGGAAGAGCCCGACGGGACCGAACTGCTGCTTGAGCCCTCCGGCCACCCCGCGGTGCAGCCCTACAAGACGGCGCTGGTCCAGGACGGCATCCCGGTCACCTCATTCGCTGTGGACGACGTACAAGCGGAGTTCGAGCGGATGCGCAAACTCGGGGTGCGCTTCACCCAGGAGCCGCTGGAGACGGGCACGGTCACCACCGCGGTTCTGGACGACACCTGCGGCAACCTGATCCAGATCGTGCACAGCGAGTAGGGCGCCGGCCGGGGTGCCGGCTCAGCGCCCGCCGCGATCACTGTCCGCGCTCAGCCTCGGGACTCCTGCACCGGCGAGCTCGTTCTGCGGCGCCTTCTCGCGGTGCGGCAGCAGCAGCGGCGTGGCGAGGAGGAGGACTCCGGCGACGGCGATCGCGGTGCGGGGGCCGGTGACGGCGGCGAGCAGGCCCCACGCGGCGGTCAGGGCCGCGATGGTCGCGCTGCTGCTGATCGACCACGCGGACAGGGTGCGGACGACCCGGTCAGGGGCGGTGTGGTGGAGCCGGTAGGTGGCCAGCACCGGGTTGAACAGGCCGCAGCAGGTCACCAGGCCGAGTTGGACGGCGATGACGAGCACGATCCCGGGGACGCCCGGCTGGACGAACGCCAACCCGACGGGCCAGCACGCGCGCAGCGTTCCGGCGGTGAGAAGCACCTTGCGCTGTCCGAATCGCTCCACGAGCCGGTGCGCGAGGCGTGAGCCGACGAGGCCGCCTATGCAAGGGGCCGCGAAGACGAGACCGTACTGCCAGGGCGCGAACCCGAGATCGCCCAGCAGGAGCACGGCGAGCAGCGGCTCGGAGGCCATGATCAGGCCGTTGACCACGACCGCGTTGAGGAACAGCCGGCGCAGCGCCGGCCGGCCGAGGATGTGGCGCCATCCTTCGAGCAGATCGCGTGCCCGCAGCCGCGGCGCATCGGTTCGGGAAGGGCGTGGCTCCGTCCCGCCGATGGCACGGATGCCCAGAGCCGAGAGCAGGTAGCTGACCGCGTCGGCCACCACGGTCGTCACCGGGCCGAGCGCCGCGATCGCGGCCCCGCCGAGCGGTGGTCCGACCATGGTCGCGGTCCACGTCGTGGACTCGAACCGGCTGTTCGCGACGAGCAGGTCCTCCGGCGGCACGAGCGCCTTGAGATACGCACCACTGGCCGCGGTGAAGGCGATGTTGGCCGCGGCGACGACGACGGAGACGACGAGGAGCTGGGCGAAGCCGAGCCACCCGAACGCGAACGCGGCGGGGACACTCATCAGCGCCGCGAACCGGATCAGGTCCATCGCCACCATGACCGGCCGCTTGCGGCGGAACTCCACCCACGGGCCGAGCGGCAGTGCCAGCACGGCCCCCACCGCACGCCCCGCGGCGGCCAGCGCCGCCACCTGGGCCGGCCCGGAGTCCAGCACGAGGACCGCGATCAGGGGAAACGCGCCGAACCCGAGCGAGGTGCCGTACGCGCTCACCGCATACGCGCCCCACAACCGCCCGAACCGCCGCCCCAGCGCCCGCCTGCCCGCCATACCTCAGCACCTCTCGCCGATCTGTCTTGTCCCGGCCCCGGCCCCCGACTTCGGCACCGAGCCCCTGCCGGACACCATCGCCGACTCCCGGTCGCTGACGACCCTTGTCGGCGAACGGACACGCCTCGTCCGGCCATCAGGCTCCGGCCCCGGTGGGGGTGCTGCGGCGGCGTGGCCGGCCTCGGTTGCGGCTGCGGCGGGTTCGCAACCGGCTGGTCCGCAGCCGGTCAGCACTCTCCGGATCCTGCGATGCGAGCTCGGCGAGCGCCGGGTGCAGGCCCGCCCGGGCCAGTCGCTCGGCGAGCGGGTCGCGTGGGCCGGCCGCGTCGCGCTGCCCGTCGTAGCGGCCGAACCAGGCGATCTGCGCGACCAGCGTGAGTGCCGTGGCAGCGGATGCGGCCCACTGTTCCGGCCCGCGAGGTGCGGTGTCGAGCAGCGCGGCGGAAGTGAATGAGATCTCCATGACCAGGAGCAGCACCCCGAAGACGCCCAGGCACCCGAGGTCGCGCCGGGGAGCCGGCGGCGAGGGCGGCAGGCCGGCGCGGTAGGCGGTGTGGAACCCCTCCCGGGCGGTACGGAAGGCGGTGTCGCGGAGCACGATGCGGCCGATGGCGGCGGGTGCGGTACGCCGGCGCAGCGCGGCGAGCAGGGCGTCCGGCAGCGGGTGCCCGGCGGTACGTGCGGGGTCGGTGCCGTCTTCGGTGAGGCTCAGGTTGCCCCGGCGGTTGACGGTGGCAAGTCCGGCGAGCAGCAGCCGGGCCGCGGCGGCCTGGGTGTCGTCCTCGGGCCACCAGCGGGCGGCGGCTGCGTAGTAAGGGTCGACCACGAGCGCGGCGCAGCGCTCGGAGGCCATTCGGTACCGCCGGCCGTCCCGGCGGCGCAGCCCGAGCAGCCCGTACAGCAGGGCGGTGACGGGCAGCGCGACGCAGGCGAGGGCGATGGGGAGCACGCGCAGAGCGTAGGGCGCAGGCCGGGAGGCGGCACAGCCGTTTTCGGGGGAGAGGGCGGTGACACCGCTCGGACAGTGCGTGAGCGTTGCCCGGGCATGCCCTCTCCGTGGGTGTAATCAGCCGGTCGCGGTGAGTCGGCGAACGGGGCCCGGAGCGTGAGGGCACGCACGTGGGCCCGATCACATACGATGCCGGGTCGTAGTGCCAAGGGTGCAAAATTGCGCATTCCGACCACTTCGGGTGGGTGTTTTACGGTGCTACGTCGTAGGTCACACCCTTTGTCAGGTGGGTTTCGCGCCGCTAACAATGGCTGAGTCGCAGGGCGCCGTCGTTCGAGACGCGGCGCCTTTCCCGTGCCGAAGAGGCCCGGGTGCGACGTCCCCGATTGGAAGAGGTTCAGCTCAGTCATGCGCTCCACCATCTCCGGCTATACCGCTCTGCCCAAGGCTCACAAGATCTCCGCCGCCGGTCTCGTCACCGTCGCCGGTGCCGCCGCTCTGACGTTCGCGCTGGTGCCGCAGGCCTCCGCCGCCGACGTCCCCAGCGTCGCCGTGAAGCCCGTGGCCCAGAGCGCCCAGGAGTTCGGTACGACGCACGACGCCGAGCTGGCCAAGGCCACCGACGCCGCCGCCCTCAAGGCCGGCGCCGACGCCGAGGCCGCCGCCCAGGGCGCTGCCAAGGCCAAGGCCGACGCCGAGCGCGCCAACCGCTCCACCGAGCGCAAGGCCCTCAAGCCCGCCCCGGCCGCCAAGCCCGCCGCCCCCGCCAAGAAGTCCTACGCCGACAACCTGGACGGCTGGATCAAGGAGTCCCTGGACGTCCTGCAGGCCAAGGGCATCCCGGCCTCCTACGAGGGCATCAAGCGCAACATCATGCGCGAGTCGACCGGCAACCCGCGTGCGATCAACGACTGGGACATCAACGCCGTCAACGGCGTCCCGTCGAAGGGCCTGCTGCAGATCATCGACCCGACCTTCAAGGCGTACCACGTCGAGGGCACGTCCTGGGACATCTACGACCCGGTCGCCAACATCACCGCGTCCTGCAACTACGCCGCCGACAAGTACGGCTCCATGGACAACGTCAACTCCGCGTACTGATCCGGCCGCGGACGGCACGAAGGGCGCAGCACCCGCAAGGGGGCTGCGCCCTTTCGCATGCCTTGGGGCGATCCCGACTGTCGAGCCGGAACTGCCGCCCGGCGCGGAGTGGAACCGGCCCCGCTGCGCCCCGTGCAGCCATGGCATCCTCCATAAAACCGTGGAATATTGTAGGAAAAGCCAGGATCGGGATGTCGCCGCACCACCACGATGCTGGAGGACACCATGGGTTTCGCCGACGAGCATGTGACGCCCTTGGTCGACGCCGGGCTGGGCAACAGCGCCTATCTGGTCGATCTGGGCGACGGCCGCGCCCTGGCCGTGGATGCCTCCCGCGACCTCCGGGCTCTGCGCGAGGCCGCCGCCCGGTGCGGCCTTACGGTGGCGTTCGCTGCCGACACCCACCTGCACGCCGACTTCCTCACCGGCGCGCTCCAGCTCGCGGCTGACGACGGCGCCACCGTGCTGGCCTCCGCCTCCGGCCACCGTGCCTTCCCCCACACGGCACTCGGCGACGGCGACGAGGTGGACCTGGGAGGGCTGACCCTGCGGGCGCTCGCCACACCCGGCCACACGGACGAGCACCTGTCCTTCCTGCTCCTCGACGGGGCCCGGGTACTCGGCGTGTTCACCGGCGGATCGCTGATCGTCGGCTCGGTCGCCCGCACCGACCTCCAGGGCGCGGACCGGGCCGAAGAACTGGCCCGCGCCCAGTACCGCTCGCTGCGCCGCCTGACCGAGCTGCCGGACGCGACCGAGGTGTGGCCCACCCACGGCGCGGGGTCGTTCTGCTCGGCCCCGCCCGGCGCCGAGCGGACCACCACCATCGGCGCCGAGAAGCGGGCGAACGACCTCTTGGCCGCGCCGGACGAGGACGCGTTCGTCGCCCGGCTGCTCGGCTCGTTCGGCTCCTACCCCGCCTACTTCGCCCGCCTCGCCGAAGTCAACCGCCGCGGCCCCGCCCTCCTCACCGGCGTCCCCGGCCTGAAGCCGCTCACCCCGGCCCGGCTGCGGGCCCTGCTCGCCGACGGTGCGTACCTGGTCGACGCCCGCCCGGTCACCGAGTTCGCCGCCGGGCACGTCCCCGGTGCCGTCTCGAACGCGCTGCGGCCGGCGTTCGCGACCTGGACCGGCTGGCTGCTGCCCCCGGACGTGCCGCTCGCCTTCGTCCTCGGAGCCGGGCAGGACCCGGACGAACTCGCCTGGCAGGCGGTGAAGATCGGCTACGACCGGCTCGCCGGGCGGCTGGACGGCGGCATGGAGGCCTGGCGCGCCGAAGGCGGCCCGATCGAGACCATCGGGCTGGTGACGCCGGGCCGGATCGGAGACCGTCCGGTCCTGGACGTACGTCAGGACGAGGAGTTCACCGCCGGGCACCTCCCCGGCGCCGCGCACACCGAGCTCGGCGATCTGGCCGCCGCCGGCCAGGAGGTACGCGACGGCACGGTGGTGATGTGCGGGCACGGCGAGCGCGCGATGACCGCCGCCAGCCTTCTCGCCCGCCGGGGCTGCCGGGACCTTGCCGTGCTGGCCGGCGGTGCCCAGGACTGGGTGAAGGCGACCGGTCGTCCTCTGGAGGGCGACCGGTGACCACCGAGCACTGCCGCGTCCGGCCTACGGTGATGCGCCTTCACGCCTGACTTTCGGAGGCCGGGGTCGTGGCGGCGAAGCCGCGGCGGTCGCGTGCGTCCGGGGGAGGTGTGACGGTGATGCCGGCCCCGGTGAGGATGCTCAGGTCCAGGCTCCAGTTCGCGGCGGAGCGTTGCCGCCACAGCGTGAAGGCCGAGTCGACGTGCCGCCGGGCCTGGCCCGGACCATCCCCGTGACCTTGACCAAGTGGGCGAAGGCCTGGGCCTCCAGGCCGCGGACCTGGGCGTAGCCGAAGTGCGTGACGGTGTGGCAGTCGGTGCACAGACAGATCAGCCGCTTGGGCGTCTGCACGCGGCGGGCCTCGTCGTACACCCACCGCTCGTGCGCCTCCAGCCACCTTGTGGCCTGCCGGTCCTCGCCGGCTCCGCAGGCCTCGCAGCGCACGCCGGCCCGGCGGGTGATCATGCGGCGCAGCCGTTCCCAGTCCTGCCGGGGTGACGCAGGAACGGACGTTGGTGAACCAGCAACTGCTGGGCACCAGGTCGACGAACAGCCCGCTGCCGAGCGTACGGTCCTCACCGGGCAGCAGATCCGGGACGTCGGCGGCGGCCGCCCACGGGGCGAGGGCGGTCATCCCCGCGCGGGGCGCGTACCAGCGCTTGGCGGCCGGATCCCAGCGGCCCCCGCCTGGAAGTGCCGTGCCAGGACTCGCCCGGACGGTCGACCCGGGCCAGGGCGCCGGGGGTCTCCGCGCGCATGATCGTGTCGAGGGTGTCCTGCGTTGCGGAGTGAGCGGAATGAGCGGAATGAGGGGAGGGGCGTAAGGGAGTACGCGATGGGGCAAAGACCGGGGCGGGTGGCCCGCGGTCGGGGCGGGTTCTTCACTCGCCCGGCTGGTGCCCGTGCGGCTCGGTGCCGGTCGCGTCGTGCGGTTCGGGCGTGGTCCGGGAGCATGGAGGCGTGGACAGGAACCGGGAATTCGGCGGGGCCGAGCCCTTGAGCGCGCTCCAGGTGGTGCCGACGGCTCGGACGGCGGTGGCGTGGATACCGCCGCGGGAGCTCTGGCCGGCGATTCAGGAGATCCGGTGGGAGCACGATCCACAGGTCCGGCGGTGGCCGCCGCATGTGAACCTGCTGTTCGGCTTCGTACCGGAGGAGGAGTTCGTACGGGCTGTGCCGCTGCTTGCCGCCGGGGCGGCGGAGAACGAGGCGTTCACGGCGCGCCTGTCGGGGGTCCGTTACTTCCGTCACCGGCACTACGCCACGGTATGGCTCGATCCGGCCGCGGCCGGACCGGTCCCGTGGACCCGTCTCCAGCAGGCGCTGGGATCGCGGTTCCCGCTCTGCCGCGGGCGCGGCGGCCGCTTCATCCCGCACCTGTCCCTCGGCCGCACGCAGGAGCCGCGGCAGCTTGCCGCCGAGTGCGCCGCCCGGCTCGGCGCGCTGCCGGCGGTCGTCGGCGAAGTGGTCCTGCTCTCCCGGCGCGGTGACGGGCCCATGCAGCCCAGGGCCGTGATCGCGCTGGGCACGGGGGACGTCCGCAGGCTGCCGGAGTATGAGTTGTAGGACGGAGGGCCCCGGCCGCCCGGCAGCCGAGCCGCCGCACGCACATCACGAGGGCGAGCCCGGCGCGCGCCTGCCCAGTGCGGCCCGCGCCGCCGTGACCATGGCCGTGATCCCGATCGCCCCGCCGGGCCCACGGGCCGGTCACGGCCACCAGCGCGGCGATTAGCAGGACCGGTACGAGGACGGCCCACACGCCGTAGCGGTCCCCGGCCAGGTGGTGGCACAGCAGGACGAAGCCCGTCCCGCTGCCGCCGACGAGGACCACCGCCCCCAGGCCGTAGGCGGCGTACGCGATCCGGGCCGCCCGCAGGTAGGCGGCGACGCCGTCGCCCCGCCGTACGATCCGTGCGCCCAGCAGCCGCAGGAAGCAGCGGCTCTCGGTAGCGTAGTCGGCCATCCCCAGGGCGTGGCCGAGCATCTTGTAGCCGTCCAGCGGCGGCAGCGGCACCAGATTGGTCAGCGCCAGCACCGAGCCGGTGAACAGCAGGCCGGCCAGGGTGCCGCGGGCGGCGTCGCCGCCGGGCACGAGGGACCACAGCAGCCAGAAGGGCAGCAGGAACGCCAGGTTCATGACCGTTCCGGCGGCCGCGGTGGCGACCCGTGCCCGGCATGTGGGCAGGTAGGGATAGTTCTCGACGGTGCAGTACATGAACACCATGGGCAGGTGCCAGCGCAGCCCGATCTCGCCGACGGTCCCACCGAAGTGCCGGGCGACGACCCCGTGGGCCAGCTCGTGCAGGGCCGTGCTCGCCCACAGCAGGGAGAACGCGGCGAGCAGCGCCGCAGGCTGCCGGAACAGCCGCACGGTGTCGTTCACGAACGCCCCTGCGTGCACGGCGATGTACGTCTCCATGCCGAGCACCAGCAGCAGGACGGGCACCACGACCACCGGCGCCAGTGCGAAGCCGACGGCCCTGTACAGCCGGTCGGTGGTGGCGGTGGCCGTGGCGTCCGCGGCCAGCCGCAGCGTGCCCTTGGCCTCGGCGTTCCCCGCCCCCTCCAGCAGCCGCCGCACCCGCAGCAGCTGCAGCAGCCGCTGCCAGTGGGCCTCGCCGAGCCGCCGCCCGAACCGCGCCGCGTACTCCTCACCGACCTCGCCGAGCGTGCGGGAGCCGTCCAGGCGGGACATCAGGAAGTGCTCCATGAGCCCTGAACTCGCCTAGGAGAAAAGCCGGATGACAAGGGCTGGTCAACGTCACCCAGATCAGGTGGAAACGGGCAGATCAGTGATCGTTTTCAAGACAGGCCCGTGAATCCATGGAAAATCAGGACCAGAGCCCCGAGCGCCCGGCGACGGTGACGTGCGCCCCGCACGCCCAGTCCGTCAGCCGGCTGCTGCGCGCCTGGAGGGAACGCGTCGACCGGCGGCGCATACCCGAACTGCGCCGCGGGGACACCGGTCCGGAACGCGGATGTCACAGGCCGACGTGGCCGGACTCACCGGCGTGAGCGAAGGCTGGTACCGCGCCCTGGAGACCGGCGCCCCCCGCGAGTTCTCGGACGCCTTCCTGCTCCGGGTCGCCGAGGCGCTGCAGCTGAGCGAGACCGAGAACCTCACCCTCTTCCTCGGCGTCTCGGGCCGCCGCCCGCCCGTCTCCGGCACGCACGACGGCCTGCCGACAGCCGCCCCGGCCACCGTCACCCTCCTGGAACACCAGGCCCCGCACCCGGCCTACCTCTCCGACGCCGCCTGGAACATCCTCGCCGCCAACTCGCCCATGACCGAGTGGTTCCCCTTCGCCCTCGGCCCCCGGCCCAACCTCATGCGCTGGGCCCTGACCTCGGCCGAGGCCCGCGAACAGATCCTGGACTGGGAGGACACCTGCGCCCGCACCTACCTCCCCATGCTCCGCGTCGCCAGCCACGGGGCCCCGAAGAACGCGGAGATCCGGGCCCTGATCGACGAGATCCCCGACACCAACGGCACCTGCCGCCGCATCTGGGCCGAGCAGCACGCCGTCGTCGAACACCCCGGAGGTCACCGCCTCCGGCTGCGCCTGCCCTGCCACGGAGGCGTGGAGACCCGGGTCACCAGCCACGTCCTCGTTCCCGCCGAGCAGCCGGACGTGCGGTTCGTCATCGTGACGACGGTGGACTGAGGGTTCGCGTGTGCCGGTGAACCGGCCTCCCCTGAGATCCGTCGGGGTAATCCCCCATTTCCTCGATCGGGTGTTGCCGGTCTCCTGGGCCCGTCAGCAGACTGGAGCCATGGCAGGCGATCTCTCCAGAACAGTTGACTCCTCACTCCGTCGTCATGTGTCCGAGCAGCGGGTATCTCACCGGGACCGGGATCAGGCCGTGGAGATCCTCCGGGTCGCGGCCGGTGACGGCCGGTTGACGATCGCCGAGCTGGACGAGCGCGTCGAAGCGGCGATGGCGGCACGCACCGCCTCCGACCTCGCGGTGCTGACCGCTGATCTGCCCCTTGAGGGGATGCCGCCGCAGGCCCGCGAGGTGATCCGGATCGACCAGCGCTTCGGCGAGGGCAAGCGCACCGGTCGCTGGCTGGTTCCACGCCGGATGGAGATCCGGCTGAAGTTCAGTGACCTGAAGCTCGACTTCACCGAGGCCGTCATCACCCACGACGTCCTGCACATCGAGGTCGACCTGCGCATCGGCGGAAATCTGACCCTGGTGACCGCACCGGGGATCGTGGTCGATGCCGACGACGTCACCTACAGCCGCGGTGAGATCAAGATTCACCCGCTCCCCGGGCCGGAGGAGGATCCGGTACGGCTGCGCGTGCTGCTGTCCGGCAGGTCGACCGGCGGTGACATCGTCGCCCGCCGGCCGCGACGCACGCCTGGGCAGTGGTTCCGGCGCCGCACCGGCGCCGCACCAGCACCTTCCGTGCCTTCCGCATAGTCACCGGCCTACCGGTGCTCCCCGCGCTGCGACCGCGCGATCTGTGACCCGTGACCGTGACCTGTTGACGAAAACGCTTTCTGTTCGGGCCTGTTGTCGTGGAGGATGAGCGGCGGTTCGTCGGCGGTGGCGACCGGGAGGAACTCTCCGTTCGCCGCGAAACGCCGGCTTTGAAGCGTGAAGGGAGAGCAAGCCCATGAAGGTCGCTCAGGGAAGTCTCTGGCGAGTCCGGTTGTCGGTCGCCGTGGCCGGGTTCCTCGCCTTGGTGGCAGTGGCCGTCCCCTCCTCGGCAGCACACGCCGCCGCCGGCGGTGCCCAGGCCGGCCCCGTGGAGCCCGGCGTCCCCTACTACCTGGTGGCCACGAAGCTCGACCGGGGGATCAAGGCCGGAAGAGCCAGCGAATACGGGGACTTGGTGCACTACACGGACCGTGCGGGAGACCAGGGCACACCCGTCGTCTTCGAGAAGGACCCCAACTCCACATGGGGCGAGGGCTATCAGATACGCCTGCAGCGCCGGGGCAGTGCCACCATGCTCTGCCACACCTACAACCGCTGGATCGCCTTGATGGACAGCTGCCGGCAGAATCCCTGGATGCTGGAGCCCAGTGGGGACACGTTCCGCCTGAAGACCCGGTGGGACGGTTCCTACCAGTATCTCGCGGCGTCCCCCGCCTTCCCGGGGGACAAGACGCTCTACTGGCAGGACCGGTACGCGAGCGATGACCTCAAGGTGATGGAGTTCAAGCTGGTCAAGGCGCCGCGGTAGGACGGCCGGCGGCCGCCCGTACTTCCTGCTCCCACTCCCTGGGGTGCCCGGTGCCGTCGGCTCCGGCCGTCGGCACCGGGGTGGGCACCCGGGGTCGGCCTGGTGGTACGCGGCGCGCCGAATACTCCGTTGCTTGATCGAAAGCCGTTCGGCAGCATGGCGCGCATGCGACGCCATGACCACGTCGGACCCATGGCGCTACGCGCCACGCAGGACCTGGCCACCCGAACCTTCCCGGCGACCGGCTTCCGGCACATAGGCGACCTCACCTGGAATTGGTGCCTGTCGCTCGGCCGCGTCGACGAATGCCCGACGGCGGTCTGGACCGAAGGCGGCCCAACGCTGGCCTGGGGATGGCTGGATCTACCGGACAGCCTGATGCTCCAAGTCGACCAGGACCACCCGGAACTGGCCCACGACGTCCTCGCTCGGGCCGAACACATGGCACCCGGCCCGCTGCACGTCGAGGTGGCCGGTACCGAATCGCATCTGGTCAAGGCGCTGGAACAGCGGGGATACACGGATGCTGCCGACGGCCCGTTCATGGCGTGCCTCGATCGCTCCCTCACCGATCTGCCGGACGTTCCCCGTCTGCCGGACGGCTATACGATCCGAGCCCAGCACGATGACACCGACGTGGCCGGCCGGGCAGCCGCACACCGTGCTGCCTTCGGATCGACCCGAGTCACCACCGAACGCCACGCCCGCATGAGGGAGACCTGGCCCTACCGTCCCGAACTCGATCTCGTTGTGACAACGCCCGCCGGAGATGTCGCGGCCTACTGCCAGGGCTGGTACGACGAGGCCAACGCAACCGGCGTGTTCGAGCCGGTCGGCACCCATCCCGACCACCGTCGCCTCGGCCTGGCCCGGGCCGTCTGCACCGCGGTACTGCACGCCTTCGCCCGTGCCGGCGGCCGGCATGCCGTCGTCTGCCCGCGAGGCGATGCCGCCTATCCCGTACCCAAGCGGCTCTACGAATCCATGGGCTTCACCACGTACACCCGCACCCATACCTTCACCCGTGCTGCCTTGCCGCCCACGTAGGCGTGTAGGCGCTCCGGGCAGCGCCAGGGCATCATCGACCAGCCAGCCTTCGACGGGGGTCCCCGTACCGCGTGGGCATGCGGCGGCCCGGCCACTCCTCCACCTCGGCCGGCAGCTCCGGCTCCGCGTCGGCGCGTCGGCCGAGGGCGCGCAGCAGTTCTGCGGCGAACCGGAGCGAAGGCCGGGCAGGGGTCCGGAGGCCCGGACGGGGCCCGCTCCGCGCTCGGCGGGTGAGCTCTTGTCAGTGCCGTATGACAAGGTCTGTCGCACGAACACGGAACGGAACGAGGAGTTCGGGATGACGGGGGCCTGGGACAAGGCGCGTGTAGTGGAGCTGGCACGGCAGCTGAGGGGAGCGGCGACCGGCGGCTGGAGCGGGCCGGCGCTGCGAGCAGTGGTGGAAGGCCTCGGCTGGCAGTGGCATGAGGACGCCGCCGGGCCGCGGCTGGTCACAGGTACGCAGGCGGACGCCTCCCCGCAGTGGACGCCCCGGCTGCGCCCGGTGGACCGCTTCGAGAAGGACTATGTGCACGGCGGTGAGGAGTACGTCGGGCTGTACGTGCCCGTCGCGGTGCCGGAGGGAGGCGCTGCGGAGAAGGCCGCGGCATTCCGGACGGTCGGCGAGGCCCTGACAGAAGAGTTCGGCCCCGCCTCCATCATGGGCGTCTACGGCGACCCCGGGCCCTTCTACGACTCCGCCCCGCTGTGGGGCAGCCCATTCCGCCGCTGGCGTGGGCGGGAGAACACGCTGGAGCTGCACGCCGGCGAGCACGGCCCTGAACTGCTGCTCCAGCCGACCGATCCGGCGGAGAACTGGTTCTGGCGGCAGGGACACGGCGAGCACTACGCCCTCGGCGGGTTCTTCGGCTCCCGCAGTGACTCCTCCACCGCGGGCCTGGGCTTCCCGGGCCGCTGGCGCACCGACGACTGGGACGTCTTCTCCAACACTCTCGGCGACTTCCTCGACACCCTCCCGGCCGAAACCCACGCCCTCGGCATCCAGCTGGACTTCGGCTTCCACGCCCTGGTGCCCGGCACGTACGGCCCGATCCTGTTCAACCTCCTCTGCGGCGAACGACTGGAGATCATCTACGACCCGGAGCGGCTGGGAGAGGGCATCACCGACCCGACCTCCTTCGGCTGGATCGCGCACACCACCCGCCCGGCCGCCCTGGACCACTGGCACGAGGCTCCCTACCACTCCGGGGACTTCGGCATCGGCGAGGTCGACGGCCGCCGACTGGCCCGCATGATGGTCGACACCCTGCGCGACCTGGGCGTCTCCTCCCCGAAGGGCCTCAGCTTGACGGACCACGCGCAGCGGGTGGGGGACTACTACGTCGACTACTACGGCCTGACCTTGCAGGAGAACCCGTAGCCGGGACGCGCCATGGTGGCGCATGGCTGCGGTGCACGGCGGAGCGGTCCGCCGTGCACCGTTCCACTCCGTGGCTCACTGGACTCACCGGAGATCAGGGTCACGGACCCGCCCCTCGGCCGTGCGGTGTTTTCGCCACATCTGCACGGCGATCCAGACCTGCACGATCGCCCCGGCAGTGAAGGCCAGCAGGCCCAGTTGGATCTGTTTCGTCAGGAACAGGGCGAATGCCGCTGCGATCGTCAGCAGCGCCACCACGGCACACCATGCACGGACCCGTCCCCGGCCGGCGGGCCAGGGGTCGCCCCAGGTGAGAGCACACATGAGCCCGCACGTGCCTGTGCTGGTGAGTGAGACAAGAACCACCACGTAGGCGACGGGTGTCGGCAGGACGTACCCATAGGGCATCTGGAAGAGCCATGTGTCGCCGGAGTCCTGATAGACCGGCAACAACAGGGCAAGCGTCATCAGTACTGCCGCACACAGGAACGGCCGCGCGTAGAGCCGAGTCGACTCCAGGGCCGCTTGTGGCGAGGTGTTCACGATCGACGACCGGTGCAGCCGCACCGCGGCGGTGACCTGGAGCGCGGCGCCGACGACGAGGGCGAGGCAGCCCAGGTGGAGGCGGGACGTCGCTCCGAGCGCGAACAGGACGCTGACGAGGCACAGCACTGCCAATGCCGCCAGCAACGCCACCGCCCCGCACCAATGACGCAGGCGCCGCCCGCGAGCGTGAGCGGACGCGCGGACGATGAGGGTACCTGTCACCAGACAGGTGATGATGCTGACAACGATCAGCACAAAGGTCACGAAGCCGCTCAGTGGCTGCAGCGGTTGGTATTCCCCCGCCAGGCGAGCGAGCCAAATAGAGCGACCGTTTCTGCTCACGCCCAGGGGTACCGCAAAGGCGAGGCACATCAGCGCCGCCGCCCAGAAGAACGGCCAGACTCGTACGACGGCGGCCGGGGGCTCGTGCTCCTGCTGCTCCACCGGCTTCGGTGCGGGTTCCGCTTTCGCCTTCTGCGCTGGTTTCGGTTCCACGACCGGTGTTTCCGTCGCGCCGGCGGTGTCATACCCCCCTGCCCCCATGCCCTGCGTCTGCGCCTGGACCTGTACGGTCAGTTGCCCGGTCGCCGACTGCAGGGTCAGGGTTCCCGTGTGCACCCCCTTCTCCTGCACCTTCGCGATCAGTTCGAGCCCATCGGCGGTGCACCGCGTCGTCAGCCAGGGCTCCGTGCTGGCGCGCAAGGTGGCGAGTGCGACCGGCGGTCCCTCCACCCCGAGGTGCGTCGGTTCTCCCGGCTCGCCCACCGGTACCCGGCCCAGGTCCACAGTGGAGGTCGCGGTCCGGGGCTGTGCCTGCTGAAGTGCCCGGTCGGCGCTGTCCGCCACCCGGCGACTGTCGTCGCGCTCCAGCCGCGAGAGCGCCGCATGTGCCGAGAGGGCGAGGCCCAGGTCGGCTCCTTGCAGCAGAGTGCTCAGATCGTTGACGGCCCACAGCTTCCGTTCACGACTGTCGGATTCGACTGCCGCGGCCAGTGCTTCGGGCAAGGGCGAAGCCCGGGTGGCACGCAGCTTCGCACGGGCGATGGGGAGGTCTCCGTGGCCCCCGAAGAGCCACAACTGCGGGGTCTGGCGGCAGGCCAGCGCGTCCAGCCGTTCGCTCACGTAGTCCGCCAGCTCGGACAGGCCGATGCTGCCGTCCCCGTCGCGATCCGCCTCTCCGCTGCGCAGCCCGTGTACCAGCGCACCGGTGAACAATGACGGCCCTCGCGCCGCGCCGGGCTTGCCGGCCACGGGATGGTCGCCCTCGAAGGCGTACTCCACCGCGCTGGAGGCGGTGAAGACGGCCCGCCCCCGCCTGTCCTTCGTGCGCTGCAGGTCGGTGAAGCTCTCCTCGACGTGCGCGTCCGTGCCCGCCCGGGCGAACATTCCGCGCTCGAACGCGCCGGCATAGCAGCAGTCCAGGAAGACGACTGCGCATTGGGCACGGCTGTCGAGCATCTGCTCGCTCACGAACTCGGCGGGTACGGCGGTCGACGCGAGCCGCGCCCGGTTGGTGTCGGTAGCGGCGAGGAAGAGCTTGCCCGCGCTGTTCTTGACTCCGTGGCAGGAGAAGTGGAGCAGGAGCGTGTCTTTGGGGGATCTTTCTGCGAAGAAGTCCTCCACTGCTGTGCGCAGGCACTGGGCGGTCGGATCGGAGAGGACTTCGACGTCGAAGCCACCGATGCTTTCGTCGCCGAGCACGTCGGCGAGCTCCTCGGCATCCTGTGCGGGTGCTCTCAGGGCGCCCAGCCCCAGGTCGCCGTAAGTACCGGTGACTACGACGAGGGCGTGTCTGTTCCGGTCGTTGCGGTCGTTCATCGGTCCGCCTTCCCGGCGGCGCGGGACGTGATCCGCCTGGCAGCCCACACGTCCGCCGGGCGCCGCTTCTCCTCGGAGCACCAAGCGGAACGGCCCTCTTACTCCAGTCTCGCACCCGCCACGAGGTTGCGCAGGGTCGGCCGCTGCAGACCTCGCGAGGCCCGGCCGGTCCCGGCCGAGGGTGGCGACGCATCTCTGGTTGACATGGAGTGCGCTCCAGCACCTAGCTTCCTGGGCAGATGGTTCAGCGCTCAGGAGGCAACATCATGAACAACGTCCCCACCCGCCGCCTCGGCGAACTGACGGTCTCTGCGCAGGGACTGGGGTGCATGGGCATGAGCCACGGCTACGGCGCCGCGGACGACGACCAGTCGATCGCGACGCTGCACCATGCGCTCGACCTCGGGGTGACCTTCTGGGACACCTCTGACTTCTACGGCGGCGGGCACAACGAGGAGCTGATCGGGCGGGCTGTCGCCGGGCGCCGCGACGAGGTGGTGCTGGCCACGAAGTTCGGCTTCGCCAACCGCCTGGGCGAGCCCACCCTGGTCCGCGGCGACGCCGCCTACGTGCGGCAGGCCTGTGAGGCGTCGCTGCGCCGGCTCGGGGTCGATCACATCGACCTCTACTACCAGCACCGGGTTGATCCGCAGGTGCCGATCGAGGAGACCGTCGGCGCCATGGCCGAGCTGGTGCAGGCCGGGAAGGTGCGTCATCTCGGGCTGTCCGAGGCCGGCGCGCAGACCGTCCGGCGGGCGCACGCGGTGCACCCGATCGCCGCGCTGCAGAGCGAGTGGTCGCTGTGGACCCGCGACCTGGAGGCGGAGATCGCCCCGGTCTGCCGCGAACTCGGCATCGGCCTGGTCCCGTTCTCCCCGCTCGGGCGCGGCTTCCTGACCGGCCGGTACAGCTCGGTCGAGGGGCTGGCCGAGACCGACGTGCGGCGCAGCCAGCCGCGCTTCGCCGACGGCAACCTCGAACGGAACCTGGCGATCGTCGCGAAGCTGAACGAGCTGGCCGCGGAGAAGGGCGTCACCGCCGGTCAGCTCGCCCTGGCCTGGGTGCAGCACCGGGGCGACGACGTGGTGCCGATCCCCGGCACCCGGCGGCAGCGCTACCTGGAGGAGAACCTCGCGGCCGTGGCCGTCGAGCTGTCTGCCGAGGACCTCGCCGCTATTGAGGCCGCCGCCCCGGCCGAGCAGATTGCGGGCACCCGCTACGACGCGACGAGCCTCACTTTCGTCAACGGCTGAGCCCGCCACGGTTCCTCGCCCCGGGCCGTCAGTCCGGCTTGGGCCGCGAGCGCAGGTGACGCATCTGGGCGTGGCTGAGGTCCTGCGCCTTTCGCATGTGCCGGGTGATGACCTCGAGCTCGTCCTCGCTGTGGCTGTCGAGAAGCGCGTGCCAGGCCGGGGCGAGGTCGTCCCACACTGCGGTGACCCGGGCGATGCGCTCGGGCACCGGGGTGACCAGGACTCTGCGGCGGTCCTGACTGTCGGGCGTGCGGGCCACGTAGCCGCCCCGTTCGAGCCGGTCCACCAGCCGGGTGGCCGAGCCCGTGGTCAGACCGGTCAGGTCGGCGATCTGCCGGACGGTGAGCGGCTCGGGCTCGGCGGTCAGCAGGCTCAGGCACTGCACGTCCGTCGGGTGCAGGCCGAGGTGATCGGCGACAGCCTGGTTGAACAGCGCATACGCCGCCAGGTAGCGGCGGGACTCCGTCGACAACTCCTCGTAGAGCCGGGACCGGCGCGCGTCTGTCACGTGGATCACCCTCCCAATCGCTGCGCGGCGCAGCGATATCTCGTAGTCTCCTGCGTGGCGCAGTTAATGCGCCACGCAGATATTCTACTTCTCAGGGAGAACCATGCTCACCGTCGCCGTCACCGGGGCCACCGGAGCCCAGGGCGGAGCCACCGCTCGCGCGCTACTGGCCGCCGGCCACCGGGTACGCGCCCTCACCCGCCGGCCCGCCTCGCCCGCCGCCGACACCCTGCGCCGCCTGGGAGCCGACGTCGTCCGCGCCGACTTCGACGACGTCACCACCCTTGAGGCCGCCCTCGCGGGCACCGACTCCCTCTTTGCGGTCACCACCCCCTTCGGCACCGACACCGCCACCGAAACCCGGCAGGGCGAGGCCCTCATCGACGCTGCGGCAGCCGCGCGCCTCGGGCACATCGTGTTCACCTCCGCGGCCCACGCCGACCGCAGTACCGGCGTCCCGCACTACGAGAGCAAGCGCCGGATCGAGCAGCACCTGCGCACCTCCCGCGTGCCCTGGACGGTGATCGCCCCGGCGGCCTTCATGGACAACTACGCCGGCGGCTGGACCCTCGACGGACTGCGCGACGGCACCTTCGCCTGGCCCATGCCCGCCGACCGGCCGCTCACCCTCATCCCCGCCGCCGACATCGGCACCTTCGCCGCACTGGTCCTCCGGCGCCGCGAGGAATTCAACGCCCAGCGCATCGACATCGCCTCCGACGAACGCACCCCCGCCCAGATCGCGCACTCCCTCGCGGAAGCCATCGGCCGCCCGGTCGCGCACCACGAAGTCCCCCTGGCCTACGTCCGGACCCGCTCCACCGACCTGGCAGCCATGTTCGAGTACTTCACCACCTCCGGCCTCGACGTCGATGTCGCCGGGCTGCGCCGCGCCTACCCCGAAGCCGGCTGGCACAGCTTCTCCGACTGGGCCGCCGACCAGGACTGGACCGCGCTCCTGTCCGCCGCGCCCTCACATCATTGACAGCCCGGCGCTCTCCGCCGACGCCGACACCCCCACCCTCACCACGGCCATCGACACCGTCGTCGCCGATGCCTGGGCAACCCTCCCCTCCGCGCCCGGTCCCGTAGCCGCTCTCCCCGAGAGGGCGCGGCGCCCACGCGGCGAGGCGGGTGCCGCAAGTGGACCGCTGAGGCTCCACGGGGGAGTCTGTAGACATGCGGTGGCTCTTCCGCTCACCCCCTCGACCAGGAACGGGCACCCACAGCAGGGGTCTGTTCACACTGGGGCAATGCCTGCCGTTCGTGCTCGCCCTGATCGTGATCGGCATCGAGTTCTCACCCGCGCACTTCCTGTACACCGGCCCTCTGCTCACTGCGACGCCCGCACTGGCGGCGGTCACGATGGGCCCCAAGGGCACCGTCGCGGCAGCAGCCGTCGCGACGGCTGTGAGCGTGTGCACGGCGACGTACAACCAGGCCTGGGGAAGCCAGCAGGTCTACACCAATTTCCTTGCGCTTTTCCTGGTATCCGCGGCGAGCATCATGACGAGCAGCGCCGTACGTGCGCGCAGGCGGCACGAGCTCGACCAGGTCCGCCGCATCGCCACGGCGGCGCAGGAGGTCGTCCTCCGGCCCGTGCCCGACCGGCTGGGCCCGCTCCGGGCGGCCAGCATGTACCTCGCGGCCGAGAAGGGCGCACAGATCGGCGGCGACCTGTACGAAGCCGTGCAGACCCGGTACGGGGTCCGGCTGCTCGTGGGGGACGTCCGAGGCAAGGGTCTGCCCGCCGTGCGCGCGGCCGCGGCCGTGCTCGGCGCCTTCCGGGAGGCCGCGCACTACGAACGGGACCTGGCCGAGGTCATGGACCACTGCATGGCGTCGCTGAGGCGCGAGCGCGCCGTACCGGGCGCCTTCGCCGAGGAGTCCCTGGTCGAGGGCTTCGTCACCGCGCTGGTGGCCCAGGTGCCGGACGGGCCCGTCGTCGACGTGGTCAACCGCGGCCACCCGCCCCCACTGGTACTGCACCGGGGAGAGGCCCGGATGCTCGTGCCCGCCTCCCCGCAGCCACCACTGGGGCTCGAGGACGTCGTCATCGGACTCTCCGAGGCGGAGACCTTCCCGCTCGCCCCCGGCGACCGCCTGCTGCTGTACACCGACGGCGTGATCGAAGGACGCAACCGCGACGACGCCTTCTTCCCCCTGCCCCAAGTCGTGGAAGCGGTCCACCCGGACACCACCCCGCAGGAGTTCCTCGACCACCTGCACCAAGAGCTGCTCCGGCACACCGGAGGCAGCCTGGCGGACGACGTGGCGATGCTCCTCGTCGAAAGGAGCGAGGACGCCGGCCATCACATCGAGGCGGTCGCCGACTGACACGGCAAAAAAACCTGGCCGGCGATGTCGAGAACGCGGGATCCGCTCCGTCCCCGCAGTGAACGCGACCACAATGGGCCGCACCAGCACCGAGGAGAACCACGATGGCCAAGTACCTGCTGCTCAAGCACTACCGCGGCGCCCCCGCTGCGGTGAACGACGTGCCCATGGACCAGTGGACGCCGGAAGAGATCTCGGCCCACGTGCAGTACATGAACGACTTCGCGGCCCGGCTCGAGGGGACCGGCGAGTTCGTCGACGGCCAGGCGCTCGCCCCTGAGGGAATGTGGGTCCGCTACGACGGCGAGGGGCGCCCGCCGGTCACCGACGGCCCGTTCGCCGAGACCAAGGACCTCATCGCCGGCTGGATGGTCATCGACGTCGACAGCCACGAACGCGCCGTCGAACTGGCCGGGGAACTGTCCGCCGCCCCCGGGGCCGGCGGAAAGCCCATCCACGAGTGGCTCGAGGTTCGCCCGTTCCTGGCCGCGCCGCCCACCATCACGGAGTGACGACGCGTGACGACCCAGGTGAACGAGGTCCTGCTCCGGAGCCTCGCACCGAGCGTGCTCGGGATCCTCGTCCGCCGCGGAGCCGACTTCGCGGCGGCCGAGGACGCCGTGCAGGACGCGCTGGCCGAGGCGGTCCGCGTCTGGCCGGACGAGCCCTCCCCGAGCTCTTCGGGCAAGGGACAACCCGTGCGGGACCCGAAGGGCTGGCTGGTCACCGTGGCCTGGCGCCGGTTCCTCGACGCGACCCGAGCGGACGCCGCCCGCCGCCGGCGTGAAGACCTCGTCAGTGAGGAGCCGGCACCCGGGCCCGTATCCGCGGTGGACGACACGCTCCAGCTCTACTTCCTGTGCGCCCACCCGTCGCTGACGCCGTCGTCCGCGGTCGCGCTCACACTGCGCGCCGTCGGCGGGCTGACCACCCGCCAGATCGCCCAGGCCTACCTGGTGCCCGAAGCGACCATGGCGCAGCGCATCAGCCGGGCCAAGCGCACCGTCTCCGGCGTGCGGCTCGACCGGCCCGGCGACGTCGCCACCGTGCTGCGCGTCCTCTACCTGGTCTTCAACGAGGGCTACTCCGGCGACGTCGACCTCGCCGCCGAGGCCATCCGGCTCACCCGGCAGCTCGCTGCCGCGATCGACCACCCGGAGGTGGCCGGGCTGCTCGCCCTCATGCTGCTCCACCACGCCCGGCGCGCCGCCCGGACCGCGCCCGACGGCAGCCTGGTGCCGCTCGCCGAGCAGGACCGCGGCCGGTGGGACACCGAGTCGATCGCCGAGGGAGTCGGGATCCTGCAGGCGGCCCTCGCCCGCGACCGGCTGGGCGAGTACCAGGCCCAGGCCGCCATCGCGGCGCTCCACGCCGACGCTCCCACCGCCGAGGAGACCGACTGGGTGCAGATCGTCGAGTGGTACGACGAGCTCGCGCGCCTGACCGACAGCCCGGTCGTCCGGCTCAACCGCGCGGTGGCCGTCGGCGAGGCCGACGGACCGGGCGCCGGCCTGGCGGCACTCGCGGCGCTGGACGACTCCTCCCCAGGCTCTTCGAGCAGGGGATACCCCATGCCCCGCTACACCGCGGTGGCGGCGTACCTGCACGAACGCAACGGCGACCTGGCGACCGCGGCACGGCTCTACGCCGAGGCGGCCTCCGAAGCGCCCAACCTCGCCGAACGCGACCACCTGACGCGTCGCGCCGCCCGGCTCAACGCCCACCGGGGACGCTGACGGGCGCGCGCGGCGGGCGCCCGGTCAGGCGGCGGCGTCCGCCAGCCACAGGTCGGGGCCGAAGACCTCGTAGCGGATGTTGCGGGCAGCGATGCCGGCACGGAGCAGCTGCGACCTGATCGCCCTCATGAAGGGCAGGGGGCCGCACAGGTACACGCTCGCGTCGGTCGGCAGGACGATCCCGTCGAGATCCATCAGGCCCGTCCGGGAGCCGGGCACCTCCGGCGTGGGCTGCTCGTACCAGAACGTGGCCCGCGCGGCGGGCAGGACGTCGACCAGCCGGGTCATGTCACCGCGCAGGGCGTGGCCGGCGGGGGAGCGGTCGGCGTGCAGGACCCTGACGGAGCGGGTGGACGCGGTGGCCGCGAGGTGCGCCAGCATGCCGGTCATCGGGGTGCAGCCGATGCCTGCGGAGACGAGAACCAGCGGCGCGTCGCTCTCGTCGAGCACCACGTCACCGAAGGGCGCCGAGACGCTGAGTTCGTCGCCCGCCCGCAGGGTGCGGTGCAGCAGGTTCGACACCTCGCCATCGGGTGCACCGCGGCCGTGGAGGCGCTTGACGGTGATCCGGCGGACCTGGTCGCCGGGCGCCGAGGAGAGGCTGTACTGGCGCAGCTGGTGAACGCCGTCGGGCATCTTCACCCGCACGCTGACGTACTGTCCCGCGCGGGCTTGCGGCGCCGGACCGCCGTCGGCCGGGCGCAGCAGGAAGGAGACGGTGTCGGTGGTCTCCTCCCGCCGCTCCAGGACGGTCCACTGCCGCCAGGGATGCCCGGGCCGTACCTGCGCTTCGAGACAGAGGCGGGCTTCCTGGGCGATGAGGGCCCCTGCCATCAGCCAGTAGACCTCGTCCCAGGCGGCCGCGACGTCAGGGGTGACCGCCTCGCCGAGTACGTCTGCGATGGCGGCGAACAAGTACTTGTGCACGATCGTGTACTGGTCGTCGGTGACACCGACGGCCACGTGCTTGTGCGCGATGCGCGCGAGCAGCGTGTCGGGGCGGGTCCCGGGGTCGGCCGCCAGCGCTCCGGCGAAGGCGGCGAAGGCCCCTGCCAGCGCCCGCCGCTGCGAACCGCCGGCCTGGTTGCCGCGGTTGAACATGCCGTCCAGCAGCAAGAAGCAGGAACAGGAAGGGGCCCACCGGCCTTGCGCAACCGCGGCCACCGTCAGGTTTAGCAGTCGCACAGCGGGTCAGCCCGGGCGCACGGAAGATCGGGGACCAATGCCCCACCAGGAGGGGCCGCCCGGTCCCCGACGCGCCCCGAAGACCGGGACCATCAGCCCATCCCCGTTGGTACCGCGGTGACCTGAGCGGCCCGGGGCGGTGGGCGTCTTCAGGTGCAGAGGGTCCCTGCTGTTCGGTGGGGCTGAGTTCAGGGGGCAGGGGCCCCGGTTGTCTCCGGGAGACGGTCCAAGGCTTCGGAAGGCAGCCAGAACCAGGTGACCAGTGCGGTGGCCAGGGTGATGGCCAGGGCCGTGAGCGCCGTGGTCGTCACGGCGCTGACGAACGCCTCCCGCGCGGCGGTGCCCAGCTGCCCGGGGGCCGCGTGGGGCACGGTGGCGCCGGGCAGGGGCAGCGGGCCGGGCGGGAGGCGGCCGCCGAGACGGGTGCGGAGGTCGTGGGTGTAGGCGCTGGTGAGGACCGAGCCCTGGACGGCCACGCCGAGTGCCGCTCCGACCTGGCGGGTCGAGTCGTTGATGGCCGAACCCAGGGCGGCCTGCCGGGGTGGGACGGCTCCCATGACGGATTCCGTGGCCGCGCAGGCGACCATGCCGGCGCCGATGCCGGCCACGGCGGTGAAGACGACGACCCGCCCGTAGCCGGACTCCGGTGTGGTGCCGGCCTGGACGGCGAAGGCGGCGGCGACGAGCGCCAGGCCCAGGACTACGGGGGTACGCCGTCCGAGGCGGGACATGAGGGCGGGCGCGGCAAGGGCACCCGCGGCGAGCCCGCCCGGCAGCGGCAGGATGCGTGCGCCCGCCTCGCTCGGGGTGCAGCCCAGTACGCCCTGCAGATAGAGCGTGAGGATGAACAACGCGCCGAAGAGGGTGAGGGACATCAGGGCGAGGCAGGCCGCGCCCGCGCCGATGCGGGCGTCGCGCAGCAGTGGCAGGGGCAGCATCGGGTGGGGGGAACGGCGCTCCCACTGGACGAAGGCGGACAGCAATGCGGCCGCGAGCCCGTAGGCGGTCAGGACGGCCGGGTGGGTCCAGCCCAGGGAGGGGCTTTCGATGACCGCCCAGATGAGGGCGAGGAATCCGCCGGCGGACAGGGCGAGTCCACCGGTGTCCATGCTCTTGCGGCCGGCTTCGGGGGCGTGCTGCTCGGCGCGGGGCACGAGGACGAGCGCGAGCGCGGCGGTGAGGGCGGTGAGCGGGACGTTGATCCAGAAGGCGGCCCGCCAGGAGAAGGCTTCGACGAGGTGGCCTCCGACGAGCGGGCCGGTGAGGCCCCCGACGGCGCCGGTGGCGGTCCACGCGGCGATGGCCCGCCGCCGGCTCGTGGCCTCGTGGTGCAGATTGCTGATGAGGGCGAGCGTGGCGGGCATCAGCAGGGCGGCGCCGAGCCCCATGCCGCAGCGTGCGGCGACCAGTTGGGCGGGCGTGCGGGCGAGCGCTCCGAGCGCGGAGACGGCTCCGCACAGGAGCAGTCCGGCCAGGAAGGAGCGTCGCCGCCCGACCCGGTCGGTCACGTTTCCGGCTGCCAGGACGGTGGCGCCGAGCGCCAGGGCGTAGCCGTCCACGATCCACTGGACCTCGGCCAGGGTTGCGTGCAGGTCGCTGCGCAGGGCGGGGACGGCGACGTTGAGGATGGTGAGGTCCATGCCGAGGATGAACAGCCCGAGGCACAACACGGCCGTGGCCAGCCGCGGGGACGTCCGGCGGCCGGTGCCGCGGGGGCGCGCGTACGTGGGTGTCATGGGCGGTCGGCTGCCGGGTCGAGGAGGGTCCGGATACGTCCGGCGAGGTCGTTGATGCTGCCGGCGTTGACGACTTCCATGGCGGGAATCTCGACGGCCAGCTCGCTTTGGAGGGCGACGACGAGTTCGGTGGCCATGAGGGAGTCCAGACCCAGCGTGTCGAGCCCCTGTGTCCGGTCGATGCGGTCGGGTGCGCGGTGGGTGATGCGGGCGATGAGCGCTGCCAGCAGGTCGGCGAGTTCGGCTGTACTGCGGGCCGGTGCGGCGTCGGACCCGGCGGACGGGGTGGTGTTCCGGTGGCCGGCGGTGCCCTGGCCGGCAGGCAGGACCCCGGCGAAACGCGGTCCGCGCGCGGCAGGCAGGACCGCGGCGAGGCGGGCGAAGTCGAAGTGGCCGACCATGACGACGGAGCCGTCATGGCCGGCACCGGTGCGTGCGGCTTCGGCGCCGGCGGGTCCGCCGTGCTGCGGGCGGGTCATGAGGTCTTCGAGGGAGGCGAGGATGTCGTCGGTGCGCATGGGGGCGAGGCCCATGCGTTCCAGCACGCTGCTGACCTCGTCCAGGGCCGCGGTCCCGATTTCGCCGATGAGGCCCCAGCCGACGGCCAGGCCGGGCACGCCCGCGGCCCGGCGGGCGCGGACGATGCCCTCCATGGCGAGGTTGCCGGCGCCGTAGGCGGCCTGGGCGCGGTGACCGACGGTGGCGGAGATCGAGGAGTGGACGACGAAGAAGTCCAGGGGGATTGCGCGGGTGAGGCGGTCCAGGAGCATGGTGCCGCGCAGCTTCGGGGCGAGCACTGACTCGGCTGTTCCGTCGTCGAGTTCGGTCAGCAGGGCGTCGCCCAGGGCCATGGCGGAGTGGATGACGCCCCGCAGGGGGAACCCGGTGGCGGCGATGCGATCGAGGACGTCGCCGAGAGCGGCGGGGTCGGCGACGTCGGCGGCGTACGCCGTGGCGGTGGCACCCTTGCGGGCCAGTGCGTCCAGCAGGTCACCGGCGCCCGGCGTGGCGGGGCCGCGGCGGGACACCAGGGCCAGGTGCCGGGCTCCGCGGTCGGCCAGGAGACCGGCGACGGCGGCACCGAGGCCGGTGAGACCGCCGGTGATCAGGTAGGTGGCGGCCGGGTCGCAGGCGAGACGCCGGGGGAGCGCGGTGAGGTGCGGGGCGGGGTCGAGGGCGATGACCACCTTGCCGACGTGGTGGGAGCGGTGCAGCAGCGTGAACGCTTCCGTGATCTCGTCGGCGGGGTGGAGGTGGTACGGCAGCGGACGGTAGGCCCCTTGGTGGACGCGCCGGGTGAGGTCGCGGAAGTGGCGTGCCGACTGCTCGGGCTGCCGGACGAACATCTGGAGGGCGTCGACGGCGTGGAACGACAGGTTGTTGCGGAAGGCGCGCAGGGGCAGCCGCCCGCCGCCGTGGATGTCGCGTTTGCCGAGTTCGACGCAGCGACCGCCGGTACGCAGCACGTCGAGGTTGCGGGCGAGGGCCTCGCCCGCGAGGGAGTTGAGGACGACGTCCACGCCGTCGCCGCCGGTCAGTTCCCGCACCTGGTCGGCGAAGCCGAGCGTGCGGGAGTCCAGGACGTGCTCGGCGCCGAGCAGTTCGAGCAGGGTGCGCTTGGCGGGGCTGCCCGCGGTGGCGATGACCCGGGCCCCGACGCGTCGCGCGTACTGCAGGGCCGCCAGCCCCACGCCGCCGGCGGCGCCGTGCACGAGGACCGTCTCGCCTGCCGTGAGGCGGGCCAGGTGCTCCAGGGAGTGCTGCACGGTGAAGAAGGCCACGGGCAGGGTCGCGGCCTCGGCGAACGACATGCCCTCGGGGATGCGTCCGGCGCACGCCTCGGGCACGAGGAGATGCGAGGACAGGGCGCCGGGCGCGCAGGCGAAGACGCGGTCCCCCACCTGCAGCGACGTTCCCTCCCCGGCGGCCGTGACGATGCCCGCGGCCTCCAGGCCGAGGGCGTGCTCGTCCGGGATCGTGGGCTCGGCGCCCGGGGGCAGCGAGCCGGCCGCCAGCAACGCGTCGCGGTAGTTGAGCCCGGCCGCACGGACGTCGACCACCACTTCGCCCGGGCCGGGCGACGGCGGGTCGGGGGCGGGGACCCAGTCCAGGGCGTATCCGAGCCCCGGCCGACGCAGGCGCAGGCGGTACGGGCGCCGCCCCGCCGGGACCGTGGGGGCGGGCAGCTCGCGCAGCCGCGGCACGAACCGCCCGGCGGGCGTGAGGACGACCTCGTCGTCCTCCGTGGGCGTCATCAGCTCGTGGGCCAGCCGCCGTGCGTCGAGCCGGGGCGAGGGCCCCGGCGCGAGGGTCAGCCGCCTGACGGCCGGCCTGGACTTTTCGTTGGCGAGGCTGCGGGACACCGCCCACGGCACGCAGTCGGGCGGGAACGGGCGGGCTCCCGCTGTGGGCAGGGCCCCCGACGGGCGGGTGACCAGGCACAGCGAGGGGTCGGCAGCGTGCGGAAGCAGGGCGCACGCCTGGGCCACGGCGCGCAGGACGGCGGTGCGGGTGACGGCGTTCTCCAGCACCCTCCGGTCGTCGCCGTCCACCGCCGGGCCGGTGTCGCGAAGGCCGCTTCCGGTTTCCCGGCAGCCGGTGTCGGCGAGGAGGAGGACGAGGGTCGGCCGTACGGGGTCGGTGCGCAGGCAGGCGGCCCACTGGCCGGTGTCGGCGGTGGCCTGGACGACGGTCACCGGGCCACCGTCCGGTGCGCGCAGGGCGTCGGCGAGTGCTTCGGCCAGCGGGTCACCGGGGTGCTCGGTCGCGATGATCCAGGACGTCGCGAGGGCGCGGGACGGGGACTGTCCCGTGGTGCCGGCGCCCGCAGTGGCATCGAGGCTGATGGCACCGGTGCCTGGACCGGCGCTGGTAACTGGGCCGGTGGCGGTGCCGATGCCGGTGTGGGGCGCGGACGATCGGCAGGCCGATGCGGGATCGCGCCGGGCGACGAGCACCGAGTAGTCGGTGTCCGCCGTGCCCGCCCCGTCCATGCCGAGGTGGGCTGCTTCGTCGAATCCCTGTGCGGTGAGCAGCTCCTCCCACTGGAGGGCTGTCAGCAGCGGGGAGTCCGGGCGCAGGCCCGGGTCGTCGGCGCTCCAGAAGCTCTTCAGAGGCCCGAAGCAGGGCAGGAGCCGGTCGAGGGCGTGCGTTTCGACCGTGACCAGATACCCGCCCTCGTCGAGGAGGCGGGCGATCCGGCCGGTGCTCTCCCGCAGCCGGGCGGTGGCGTGCAGCACGTTGCCGGCCACCACGAGGTCGTACGAACCCGGTGCGTACCCCTGGTCTTCCGGGTCGCGGTCGAGGTCGAGCGCCCGGTAGGCGAGGTGGTCGTGCCCGGAGAAACGGGCGCGGGCGCGCGGGAAGAACGTGTCGGACAGGTCGGTGAAGGTGTAGTGGACGCGCTCCGGCGGCAGGACGCGCAGGAGCTCGGCGGTCAGGCCCCCGGTGCCGGCGCCCGCTTCCAGGACGCGCAGCGGGCGGTCGGCGGGCCAGTGCCGGACGAGTTCACGGATGACGGCGGAGGCCAGGGCGTTGCAGCGCCGCACGACGGTGGTGGAGGAGTAGTACTTCTCCACCCAATGGCGGGTGTTCTCGCCGAAGAGCAGGGCCACGGCGTCGCGGCGGCCGAGGAGCACGTCGGGCAGCGTGGTGCCGCAGTAGGTGTGCAGCACTGTTTCCGTGGCGCTTTCCGGGACCGCTCGTACGAAGTCCGCGAGAACACCGGGGGGATCGGGGCGGACGGCTGCCGTCCAGGCCCCGTCGTCGCCGCGCCGCATGACGCCGGCCCGTTCGGCCTGGTCGAGTGAGGCGTGCAGCAGGCGGCGGTAGACCGGGAGCACTCCGGCGGTGATCAGGCTGCCGGGGGTGAACGAGGCGGCTGCGGGGGCCACGGCGCGGACGGCGCGCAGGGTGAAGTGCGCGGCGAGCCGGTCGTCGAGCCGGGTGGCCTCGGCGTACCGGGCGGCGTCCCAGACAGGTCCGCTCATGGAGCGGCAGGCCGCGCGGGCCAGTTCGCGAGGCGCGGGGACGGCGGGTGCGGGCGTCGTGGGCCCCAGGGCGAGGGGCGCAGCGCGCAGGACGGTGGTGAGGTGCGTGGGAGCGGCGCGGCCGGTGTCGAAGCGGCGGAGCCGGCAGCCGTCGGCTTCGGCGGTGACGCGGCCCTGGTCGTCCAGCAGGCGGATGTCCCAGCACACTTCGCGAGGGGTGGCGTCGCGGCTGCGCACGTGCACCCAGCCCTCGGCGGGGGCTTCGTCCCATACCCGCAGGGCGGCGATGGCCGAGGGGAGGAAGGGGGCGCCGGGTGCTGCGCAGGCCCCGGTTCCGGCCTCGGCTTTGGTCGTAGCTTCGGTCCCGGTCCCGGAGCTTTCCCGGGCGAGCAGCGGCACCCCTGCCTGAAGTGCCCCGTCGAGCAGCACGGGAGGCAGGACGTACGCCGCCCGGCCGCCCGGATCCGAGGCGGCTTCCGGGACGTCCGGCAGCGCGTAGCGGGCCAGGACCTCGCCGTCCCCCACGTGCAGGGCGGTGAGGACGCTGAAGGCGGGCCCGTAGACGATGCCCGCTTCGGCGGCTGCGGCGCGGACGTTTTCCGCGGAGATGGTGGAGGGCAGGCGGGACTGCAGCGCGGGTACGTCCTCGGCAGGCGGTCGCTCCCGCAGGAGCCGGCGCACCGTGGCTCGGGTGTGCATGCGCCAGGGGCCGGTGCCGTCGCGGCTGGTGATGCGGACCTGGCCGTCGGCCGCGTCCATGGACGTCTGGAGGCGGACGTCCATGGCGGGGTCGTCGAAGGGCAGGGTCAGGGCGCGTTCGACGGCGATGTCTTCCAGTTGCACCGGGCCCTGGTGGTGGAGGCGGCCCGCGCCCAGGGCTGCTTCGGCGAAGGCGGCCGCAGGAACGACGACGGCACCGGTGACGACGTGGTCGGCGAGCCACCGGTGGCGGACGGGGTCGATCCTCAGCTGCCACAGGGGCTCGGCATGGCCGGTGCGCTCGCCGAGGAGGGGGTGGTGACGCAGGCCGTCACCGCAGCCGTTCCGGAACCAGCCGGGAGTGCCGTGCCAGTGGCGGTCCTGCTGCCAGGGGTAGCCGGGCAGGCTCCGGACCCGGCCCGGCACGGGGAAGAGGACAGCGTCGTCCGTGCGGGCACCGGCGGCGAGCAGCATGGCGACGGCCTGTTCGAGGTCCTCGGCGCCGTCCCGGTCCCGTACGAGGGCCGGCAGGACCGCGGCGGGTTCCTCGCTGTGGGCGGCGAGGATACGGCGCAGGTAGTGGCCCAGGACGGGATGCGGGCCGATTTCCACGAAGGCGTCGCAGCCGCGGTCCGCCAGGGCTTCGACCGCGCCCAGCAGGTGCACGGGACGGCGGACGTTGTCCCACCAGTACTCGGCCGTCAGGTCCCGGCCCCGGTGGAGGCCGCCGGTCACGGTGGAGGCGAACGCCGTTCTCTCGTGACGGGGCCGCAGGCCGGCCAGGCCGGCGCGCAGGCCGGCCTCGACCGGGTCCATGCGGGCGGTGTGGAACGCGTAGTCGAGGTCGAGCATCCGGAAGTGGACGCCGTGCCGGGCCAGCCGTCCGGCCAGCTTGTCGAGGGCGGCCTCGTCGCCCGCGACCGTCACGTCCTGCGGACTGTTGACGGCGGCCAGCTCCAGTGCGTCGCCGAACGCCGACAATTCCTCCCGCGCCCGGTCGGGGCCCAGGCCCACGGCCGCCATGCGCCCGGAACCGGCGGTGCGGGCCTGCGCGAGGCTGCGCCGGACGATGACCTCCGCGGCGGAGGCCAGGTCGAGAGCACCGCACGCGTACGCGGCGGCGACCTCGCCGACACTGTGCCCGGCCACTCCCGCCGGGTGCACCCCGTAGGCTCCCAGCGCGGCCGTGAGCCCCACCTGCACCGCGAACAGGAGCGGTTGAGCCACTTCCGTCCGTGCAAGGCGGGCGGCGTCGGCACCCCTGGCCAGCTGGTCGCGCACGGACCAGCCGAGCAGAGGCGACAGGGCCGCGTCGGTCTCGTCGACGGCGTGCCGGAAAGCAGCCGCACCGGACGTGCTGTCGCCCGCCGCCCCGGAGACCGCGGTGGCCAAGAGCCGGCGCCCCATTCCCGTCCACTGGGCGCCGTTGCCGCTGTAGACGAAGGCGACCCTGCCGCTCGCGAGCGCCTGTGCGGGCGTGCAGGCAGCTGCCCGCAGCCGGGCAGCGGCGGTGCGCGCGTCGGAGGCGACGACGGCCGCGCGCCAGGAGTGCCTGCCGCGCCGCCGGAACGTGGTGTGCGCGATGTCGTAGAACGCGCGCGCATCCGGATCCGCGGCGTCGAGGTGGTCGGCGAGTCCGGTGGCGGCCCGGGCGAGGGCGGCGGGGCTGCGGGCGCTGACCAGGACGGGCCGGGGACCCGCGGGCGGATCCTGCCGCGCGGCGGGGGCGGGGGAGGGGGCGAGGACGGCGTGGGCGTTGGAGCCGCCGAATCCGAAGGAGTTCACGCCCACCAGCCCGCCCGCAGTACGGGGCAGAGGCAGCGCTGCGGGCACGGGCGCGAGCCCCAGGCGGGCGAAGTCGATGGCCGGGTTCGCCGGGAGCCCGTGCAGGGACGGCGGGACGATCCGGTGCCGCAGGACGAGGACGGCCTTGAGCAGCCCCGCCAGCCCCGAAGCGGACTCCAGATGCCCCAGGTTGGTCTTGACCGACCCGATCGGCAGCGGTCGCTCCGGCGAGCACCTGCCGGACAGAGCCGCCGCGACGGCCTCGCACTCCAGGGGATCACCCACCGGGGTGCCGGTGCCGTGCGCCTCCATGTACACCAGCTCGCCTGCATCCAGGCCGGGCGCGCCGTACACCTGGCGCAGGAGGGCGGCCTGCGCCTCGGCGCTGGGCTGGGCCAGGCCCGGAGTGCGGCCGTCGCTGTTGGTGCCGGTCGCCGCGATCACGGCGTGGACGCGGTCGCCGTCGGCGAGTGCCCGGTCGAGTGGCTTGAGGACGAGGACCGCACCGCCCTCGGCGCGGACGAACCCGTCGGCGGCAGCGGAGAAGGCACGGCACCGGCCGGTGGGCGAAAGCATCGACGCCTTGGCGAAGCCGACGAACTCGTGCGGGCCGACGAGGACGTTGACGCCCGCCGCCAGCGCCAGCTCCCCGCCCGCGGTGAGGAACCCGCACGCCTGGTGCAGGGCCACCAGGCTGGACGAACAGGCGGTGTCCACCGCCAGGCTCGGGCCGCGCAGGTCGAAGGCGTGCGAGACCCGGCCCGCGGTGTTGCCGTTCGCCAATCCGGTCATCGTGTGCCGGTCGATGGTCTCCGGGCGGCTGAGCTGGAGGTTCCCGTAGGAGTGGTTGGACACCCCGACGAAGACCCCGGTGCCGGACCCGGCCAGTCCCGCCGGGTCGAGACCGGCGTCGTCCAGGCTCTCGGCGGCCAGCTCCAGCAGCAGCCGCTGCTGCGGATCCATGCGGGCCGCCTCGCGCGGGGAGAGGGAGAAATAGTCCGCGTCGAAGGCCGCGACGTCGTCGAGAACCCCGGCGGCGGACGTGTAACTGCGCCCGGGCCGCCGCGGGTCGGCGTCCGTGAACTCGTCCGCGTCGAAGCGCCCGGCCGGTATGAGTGTGACCAGGTCCCGGCCCTCGATCAGAGCCGACCACAGCGAGCCGAGGTCGTTCAGACCGCCCGGGAAGCGACAGGAGATCCCGACCACAGCCACATCATGGGTGTGGACGCTGCCACCACCACGGACGTTCACCGCATGCTCCACAGCCACCCCCGTCAGTGCCCGCTCGGCTCCCCGTGCCCGAGATCCTTCCCCTGGAGGAACTGAAAGCAGAGCGGTGACCGGGTCATCCCACGAAAGAGTGGAATGGGCACTCGATGGGCCGGGTCCGGGGAAGCCTTCCTCTTCGGGGCGGTGCGCAGGGGGCCGAGGACGCTGCGGCATCGAAGGGGGAGGGGATGCCGTGAGAGGCAGAGCACTCGGCGACGGCCCACTGTGGGAGCTACCCGCCGCAGGAGGCTGGCCCGGGCTGGAGGCGGCCGTGCTGCTGCTCCCCGGATTGGGCGGTGACGTCGGCGACTTCTCGCTCTGGCCGCGTCATCTCGCGCCGGAGCTGAGGCCCTTGACGGCCCGGTACCCGGGCCGCGGGACCGGCACAGGGGCGGAGCCGGCAGCCGGACCGGGCCCCGACCTCGTCGCCTTCGCCGCCGAACTCGCCGACAGCGTGCTCCTTCACACGGCGGAGCCCTTGCTGATCCTCGGGCACAGCCTGGGGGCGCTGCTCGGGTACGAGGTCGCCTGGCACCTCCAGCAACGCCGTCGCCCGGCCCTCGCCCTGCATGTGTGCGCCGCCTTCTCACCCTCCGAGTACGCGAGCTTCGACCTCAACAGCGGGGCCATGACGGACGGTTCCTTGGTCGCTCTCACCGAGAGCCTGGCCATCCCTCTGCCCGGCGGGACGGACACGCCTGAGCGAGGCGCCGTGCTGCGGGCCGTCCGCGCCGACCTCGCCCTGATCGACGCCTACACGTACGGCCCGCGCCCCAGACCGCTGGCCTACCCCATCACCGTATGGTCAGCCCGCGACGACGCCATCATCCCCGTGGCCTCGGCCCGGCGATGGCAACCGATGACCCACCACACCCTCACCCACCACACGCTCCCCGTACCTCACCACTGCGTCAGCTCCCCTCGGGCCATCGGCCCCATCACCGGCGCACTGCGCGACAGTCTGTAACAGCCTTACCCACCACATCCCAGCCACTGCCCTGACATGGTGTTTTACAGTGGTTTCCGTCAGATCTGGCGACAGGACCTGTGAGGTATTCGCGAACATGTCGACTGAAACCTTTGAGTTTCAGGTCGAGGCCCGTCAGCTGCTGCAGCTGATGATCCACTCGGTCTACTCGAACAAAGATGTCTTCCTGCGGGAGCTCGTCTCCAATGCCTCCGACGCGCTGGACAAGCTGCGTCTCGAGAAGCTGTGGGACGACTCGCTCGACGCCGACGTGTCCGATCTGCACATCGACATCGACGTCGACACGGACGCCCGCACCCTCACGGTGCAGGACAACGGCATCGGCATGTCGTACGAGGAGGTCGGGCGGCTCATCGGCACGATCGCCAACTCGGGCACCGCCAAGTTCCTCCAGGAGCTTCAGGAGGCCAAGGACGCGGCCGGGGCGGAGGGGCTCATCGGCCAGTTCGGCGTCGGGTTCTACGCCGGTTTCATGGTTGCGGACGAGGTCACCCTGGTGACCCGGCGCGCCGGCGAGAGCCAGGGCACCCGCTGGACGTCGCGCGGCGAAGGCACGTACACGCTGGAGACGGTCGACGACGCGCCGCAGGGCACGTCGGTCACGCTTCACCTCAAGCCGGCCGACCCGGAGAACCAGCTCCACGACTACACCTCCCCGTGGAAGATCAGGGAGATCATCAAGCGGTACTCGGACTTCATCACCTGGCCCATCCGGATGGTGGTGCCCGGTCCCGAGGGCTCCGCCGCAGCCGGCAAGAGCGATGAGGCGTCCGAAGCCGAGGCGCCCGAAGCCGAGGCGCCTCAAGCCGAAACGCTCAACTCCATGAAGGCACTGTGGGCTCGCCCGCGAGGCGAGGTGACCGACGACGAGTACCACGAGCTCTACAAGCACATCGGCCACGACTGGCGCGACCCGCTGGAGACGATCCGGCTCCAGGCGGAGGGCACCTTCGAGTACCAGGCCCTGCTGTTCCTCCCCGCCCACGCACCCCACGACCTCTTCGCGCGGGACTCCAAGCGCGGCGTGCAGCTGTACGTCAAGCGCGTGTTCATCATGGACGACTGCGAGGCGCTGCTGCCGCCGTACCTCCGCTTCGTCAAGGGCGTCGTCGACGCGGCGGACCTCTCGCTCAATGTGTCCCGCGAGATCCTCCAGCAGGACCGTCACATCGAGATGATGCGGCGACGCCTGACGAAGAAGGTCCTGTCCACGGTCAAGGAAATGATGGCCAAGGACCAGGACCGCTACGCCACGTTCTGGCGGGAGTTCGGCACGGTCCTGAAGGAGGGGCTGGTCACCGACCCGGAGAACCGCGACGTCCTCCTCTCCGTCGCGTCGTTCGCGAGCACGCACCACGACACCGAGCCGACCACGCTCAAGCAGTACGCGGAGCGGATGAAGGACGGGCAGGAGGACATCTACTACCTGGCCGGCGAGTCCCGGCAGAGCATCGAGAACTCCCCGCACATGGAGGCGTTCCGGGACCGGGGCATCGAGGTGCTGCTGCTCACCGATCCCGTCGACGAGGTGTGGGCCGACGCCGTCGGCGAGTACGAGGGCAAGAAGCTGCGGTCCGTCGCCAAGGGACGGATCGACCTCGACGCCCAGGACGAGGACGCCTCCGACGGCGAGCGGGAGAAGCAGACCGAGGAGTACGCCGGGCTGCTCGGCTGGATGAAGGAGCAGCTGGACGGGGAGGTCAAGGAGGTGCGGCTGTCCTCCCGCCTCACCGTCTCTCCCGCCTGTGTCGTCTCCGACGCGCACGACCTGACCCCGGCGCTGGAGAACATGTACCGCGCGATGGGTCAGGAGGTGCCCAGCGCCAAGCGGATCCTGGAGCTCAACCCGGATCACCGGCTGGTGAAGGGCCTCAACCAGGCGTACAACGAGCGCGAGGACCGCGTGGCGCTCGCCGAGACCGCCGAGCTCCTGCACGGTCTGGCGGTGCTCGCCGAGGGCGGTCAGCCGAAGGAGCCGGCCCGGTTCGTCAAGCTGATGGCGGACCGCCTGGAGCGGGCGCTGTAAGACGGCTCCGCCACGTGTCGGCGGCCTGCCCCGGGATGTGACGGGCAGGCCGTCGGCAGTCAGGCCGCCAGCAGTCAGGCCGCCGACGCCCAGGCCTTGACCCGCGGTCCAGCCGGATCAGTCAGGGGGGTAGTCGTGATAGTGCCCCCAGCCGAGAACGTCCTGCTCGGGCGGCGTCTTATAGGCGTCGCCCTTCGTCTCCTCCCGTGCTTTCGCGGCTTCTGCCGCTCTGTCCTGCTGCTCGCGCTCGTCTTCGGCGGCATGCGCCTCTTTTTTGTGCTTCCTCAGCCAGGACATGACCCCCAACCCCCATCTCTCTCGTCCGTTCAGCCCACGTTTTCAGGCTCACACGCATGCGCGGGCGGCGCATCCCGCCCTCCTGCACCCACCGCCCGGCGCCCACCGTGACCGTTGGTCCACAGGGCGTACCGGATGCGGCTCGGATCACGGGGTGGAGACCTTGTGGACGGTGGTGTCGTCGGGATCCAGCCGTCGCCCGTCCGCAGAGAGCACTTCCAGTGCACGCAGGCGATGTCCCTGCCGGCGGTCGACCAACTCCGAGTGTGGTTCGCCGGGGGCGAAGAAGTTCTCTTCGCCCCACTGCCGCAGTGCCACGATGACGGGGAAGAGCGCCTTGCCCTTCGGGGTCAGCACGTACTCGCGGTAGGCGCTGCCGTCCGAGGCGGGGACGGATTCGAGGACACCGCCGGCGACCAGCGTGCGCAGACGTGCGGTGAGGATGTTCTTCGCCACGCCGAGGCTGCGCTGGAACTCCCCGAAGCGCCGGCTTCCGTCGAAGGCGTCCCGCACGATCAGCAGGGACCACCAGTCGCCGATCGCGTCCACCGACCGGGCGACAGGGCATTCGCTGTCGTCGAAGCGCGTCCTGGTCACCATGGTGTCCCTCACTCTCGCAGTGGTTGCAACATGCTACCAAGGCGGGCTACCGTCGCCGCCATTGGTAGCAAGATGAAACCAGATATGCGGAGGAGTGCTGATGCCCGGCAACTGTGAGGCCGTCACACGACCGATCGAGGCCGGAAGCGGGGAAGGCCCCGCGTTCGTCCTGTCTCGTCGCGTCGTCATGCTGTTCGCCGTCGCCTGCGGGGCGGCGGTGGCCAACGTCTACTTCTCCCAGCCACTCCTGGTGACCATGGGCCGCGACCTCGCCATGAGCCCGGCGCTCGTCGGCAGCGTGGTCACCCTCACGCATGTCGGATACGGGCTGGGACTGTTCTTCCTCGTGCCGCTGGGCGACATCGCCGACCGCAGACGGCTCGTCGTGGCCCAGTTACTGCTCCTGGTGATGGCACTGACCGTGGTAGCCGCTGCCCACACGGCGGCGATCCTCCTCGCAGGCATGGCCGCGACGGGGCTGTTCGCGGTCGTCACGCAGACGCTGGTGGCTTTCGCGGCATCACTGGCCCCTGCCGCCGGACGCGGGCGGGTCGTCGGCCTGGTCACCAGCGGCGTGGTCATCGGAATCCTGCTCGCCCGCACCGCATCCGGCCTCATGGCCGATCTCGCGGGCTGGCGCTCCGTCTACTTCGCCTCGGCGGCGCTCACCGCGCTGCTCGCCCTGGTCCTGTACCGAGTGCTGCCGCGCCACAGTGACGCTCCGCCGACAACCCTGCGCTACGGACAGCTCCTGCGTTCCACGATCACCCTGTTCGCACGGGAACGACTGCTGCGGCTCCGGGCCCTGTTCGGTCTGCTGGTCTTCGCCGCCTTCAGCACCCTGTGGAGCAGCGTCGCGCTGCCGCTCAGCGAGGCCCCGTACTTCCTGCCCCACAGCGCGATCGGGGCGCTGGGGCTCATCGGTGTCGCCGGAGCCCTGGCCGCGACCGCGGCGGGCCGCCTGAACGACCGCGGACTCTCCCGGCGGACCACCGGCATCGCCTTGGCGCTGCTCGCCGTCTCGTGGCTGCCGTTGGCCTTCACCCGCAGCTCGCTCTGGGCCCTGGTCGTCGGGGTGGTCCTCCTCGACCTCGCCGTGCAGGCGGTCCACGTCACCAACCAGACCCTGATCTACGCGCTGCACCCGGACGCGGGCAGCCGGCTGATCGGCGGATACATGGTCTTCTACTCGATCGGCAGCGCCACAGGCGCCCTAGCCGCGACTTCTCTCTACACGGTGGCCGGCTGGGGCGCCGTATGCGCACTCGGCGCCGCGTTCAGCTGCCTGGGGCTCGTGCTGTGGGCGTTCACCGGACACAACACCCCTGACCCGGCCGCCCCTGACCCTGCCGCCGAGGTGACCTCTCGCAGCGAAGTCTGAGCAACCATTCCGTCAGCCGACCGCGGAGCATGTGCGGCGAGGGCGCGCGGCCGCAGTCACAGCACTGTGCACTGTGCAGGAACTGCTCGCCGGCGCGGTGGCCCACCTCCCTCATCACCTCTCGTCCTCTCCCGTCGCAGCCGCTGCCTGGTAGGCGGTGGCCTGGAGGGTGAACATCTGCCGGTACTCGCCAGGTCGGCCGTCGGCGGTGGTGTGGTTCATCAGGTCCTGGTGGGTGCCGGATTCGATGATGTGTCCGTCACGGAAGACGTGGATGGCGTCGCAGCCGGTGACGCTGCTGAGGCGGTGGGAGATCAGGATGGTGATGCGGTCCGGGCGGCGCTTGCCGTGCAGGACGGCCTCGTAGACGGCGTGTTCGGCGCGGGCGTCCATGTTGGCCGTGGGCTCGTCCAGTACCAGGACGGCGGCGTCCTGGTACAGGCCCCGGGCCACGGCTACCTTGGCCCAGTTCCCGCCGGACAGTTCCTGTCCGTTCTTGAAACGCTTGGACAGCGGGGTGGCCCACTGCTGTGGTAGCCCGGCGATGACACGGTCCGCGCCGGACTCGGTCACAGCTGCGAGAGCCCGCTGCGGGTCGGCCTCGGTGATGCTCCCCGCGCCGATCGTGACATTGGCCAGCGCCGACAGCGGCCAGGCGACGGGGTCTTGCAGCACCATGGCGACCCGGGCCTGAATGCTCTCGGCATCCACCTCCCGCACTTCCACGCCGTCCCAGGAGATGCTGCCCTTGCACGGCGCGTACAGCCCTGCCAGGAGCTTGGCCATCGTCGACTTGCCCGATCCGTTCGCCCCGACGAACGCCACCGTGGAGCCCGCCGCCAGCGTCATCGACACCCCACGCAGAGCGTCCCGGCCGGCCTCGGGATAGGCGTAGTGAACGTCCGTGACGGTAATGGTCTTCACCCGGTCAGCAAGGCGCCGGCCCGTACGGTGCGGCTGCAGGGCACGGCAGCGCTCCAGATGCCGCTCGAGATCGTCGATCCACAAGGCATGCTCGTACATCCGGTGCATCGCCAGCACGACGCTCACCAGCGTCCCCCGGCTGGAGCGGATCGCCAGAAACGCCCCGCCACCCGCCGCCAGCGGCAGCCAGCCCGTCGCCGTCATCCACCCCAGCACCCCATACGTCGCCCCCACCGCCAGGCCACCGACCGCACGCCCCCACAGCGAGACATTCGCCTCCTGCCGCCCCAGCCGCGCATCCTCCTCCTCGATCCGCCGGGCGAAACGCTCATGCTCCTCCAGCAACGCCCGCTGCGCCGTCGAAGCGCGCACCTCCGGGGCCGACTCACGGTCGAGAAGGATCCAGGTGAACAGACGGATACGGCGCTGAAGCGTGCTGTAACGGCTGTGGGAGAGGAACTGCGCCCGCGCCGAGCGCACCGCCGCGTACCCCTGAGGAACCACGGACAGCACCAGAAGGGGCAGCAACGCAGGGTGCAGGACGGCCAGGACGCCGGCTGCCCCGGTCAGACCGAGTGCGGCGTGCGCGAGCTGGATCAGCTGTGGCACGGCCTCGCGCATGTAGTACAGCCCGCGATCGTTGGCCTTGTGCGCCTCGTCAGCGAAAGCAGCATCGTCCACCGCTTCCAGGCGCACATGGCAGTTCAGCCGCAAGAACTCCTGCTCCACCGCGCGCCGGACCTTCGGAGTGAGCGCGGCCTGTCCCCGGGCTACACCGAAGTCGATCAGCCCCTGCGCCGCCATCAAGCCGGCGACCAGCGCGAGCGAGGGAAGGGCGTGGTGGATGCGCTCGGAGGTTGCACCCTGGGCGAAGAGCGCCGACAGCACGCGCACCGAGGCCAGGAGCCCGAAAGCGCTCATCAACGCCGAGGCCGGCTGCAGCACCACGACCACCACCGTGGCGCGCGCATCGGCCCGGTAAGCCAACCCCAGCACCCTGCGGCTGATCGCCGGAAGCCGGCCGAGAATCCGCCACACACTGGTGCGGGCGGCTTCCCCGTCCCACTGACTCCAGTACGCGCTCTTCAGCTCATCACCGACCTCTCCGCCCTCCGGCGCCGCCGCGGCACTTTGCGGAGGAAGCGGCAGCGCACCCTGACCCTGGCGGGGAACGGGTACATCCGCCCCATGATGGTTCTGCGCCCCCTGGGCATCCGCCTCGCTCACTGTGCTCCCCCTCGCCCTCGACACCGAACCCGACTGACGCGGGCAATTCCCATGGCCGGCGCCGGGGGCGTCACCCGTCCTAGCGGGGTCCGCCGCATGCGGCACGGCGTGGTGTCACCGGCTCCAGCCGATGTCCGTGTACGGCCAACCGTGCGCTATGCCCTCCAATGCCGCGACCGTGTACTCCACCGTCGGGTCGGGCAGAGCGTGCAAGGGCCACCATCGCCACTCCACGCACCGGTCCGGCTCCATCAGCTGCGGTTCACCGTGCCATCGGTGCACGCGGAAGAACAGCTGCAACCGCGGTACGGCTTCGGCGTCGTCGGCGTCGAGCAGGTGCACGGCATGCACGAGCTCGAGGTCGGGCTCGGCCACGGTGATGCCGAGCTCCTCGTCGGCCTCCCGTACGGCACAGGCGCGCGCACTCTCCCGCTCCACATGCCCTGCCGGAACATGCCAGACATGCGCAGCGAACAGCGCGTCGGGCGTCCGTAACCCCAACAGGACCTGTCCCTTGTCCTCGAACACCAGGTGTGCGCCGACAACGTTCGGCTGGAACGACATAGGTTCTCCTCTCCTCCGACACGGTCGTGCCGCGGCGGCTGTGCGGACGCCTCGACCGGCCGTAAGACGTAAGCCGCAGGGCGTTCACGGGTCGCTCCCGACGGCGCAGGCCACGGGTGAAGGCGGGCCCGGCGGCTGTACCCGTCGCTCCGATGCCCGCCGCGGAACGTCGAATTCATGGGCGAAGAGATTGTCAACCGCGCCCGTGCCCCCTGGTCAACCACGGAAAGGAAGGAGTTCGAATGTGACACGTGGGGCGGTATGACGCGTACAGGAGTCACGAGGCCTCCTTGAGTGGCAGTCGAGGTGGGCGCCCGGAACAACGCTGCTGATCAGAGGCCCGTCACGGGTCCGGTCGGGCGAACGGGCGAACTAAGATTCGACGATCGTCCGCGCCTCAGGATGCACCTGGGCTTCGGTGGCGCGGCGGCATTTTCGAACCACCCGTGCGGGGCCACTCACTCTTGCGGGGTATTGCGAGGCTCGTGCGCACGAGCGGATCCGGAGCCTCCTCAGGTCCGCCGCCACCTCGGCGACGTCACGTGCGGCAGGCAGGCCGAAGGTGATCGGTCGTGTGACGTGAGTCACCGGAACCGCATCCGGTTCGCGGAGAGGTACTGGTCATGAACGGAAAGAGAGTGAGGTGCGTGCATGCGCGACCGCATACGGGCGGGTGACCGCGAGGCGTTCGCCGAGCTCTACGACGAGCACGCACGAACCGTCTACAACCACGCCTTCCGGCTGACGGGCGACTGGTCCTCCGCTGAGGAGGTCATGTCCGAGACCTTCCTGGAGGCATGGCGCACCCGAGAGAAGGTGGAGCCGGAGGGCGGTTCGCTGCGGCCGTGGCTCCTGGGCATCGCCACCAACAAAGCACGCAACGCCAACCGCCGGGTGCGGCGCCGACTGGCATTCCTGGCTCGGCGGCTGTCGGCGGACCCGGTGCGGGACTTCGCGGACGAGTCGGCCTCGCGCATCGACGACAGCCGTGAACTGGACGCGGTGCGCCGAGCGGTAAAGGCGCTGCGCCGTCCGGAGCGCGAGGTCCTCGCGCTGTGCGTGTGGTCCGGCCTGGACTACGCCCAGGCCGCCCAGGCGCTGGGTGTTCCGGTGGGCACGGTGCGTTCCCGCCTCTCGCGTGCCCGCGCCCGGCTCCGCCGGCTGACCGACGAACAACTCACCGTGGATTCCGGCCGCACGCGACCCGGTCGCACGGCGAAAGAGAACATGGCCGCTCCGATGGCCCTGGCCGTCCAGGAGGAGACCCGATGAACACCACCGAGCACCAGGAACTTGCCCGACAGCTGCCGGCCCCGGCCGAGCGGGACCTGCCTCCGGACCGGCACCGCCATCACAAGGAATTGCTGATGCGCACCATTGACGGCGACCGGCCTCGCCCGCGCCGCCGGCTCGTACGCCCGGCCTTCGCGCTGCCCGCCGCGGCGGCGGTCGTGGCGGGCGCCCTGGCGGTCACCGTCCTGTCCGGAACGCAGGACCGTTCCCCCGAGACGCAGGTCGCGCCGGCAAAGCCCGGCACCCCTCGGGGAGCGGTGGTGCTGCTGGACCGGATCGCCGCCGTGGCCATGAAGACCGGCACCGAACCGGTACGGGACGACCAGTACGTCTATGTGCGCAGCCTGACCACCGACACCGTGCACATCAAACCGGTCAAGGCGGGAGGGCTCAAGGAACGGGAGGACTGGGTGCCGCAGGACCCGTACGCCTCACATGAGGCCGGTGTCTTCCGCGAGGACGGGAAGTTCGTCCCCATCACCAGCGCCGACAAGGACCCGGCGGGCATCGACCGGCCCACGTACAAGTGGCTGGCCTCCCTGCCCACCGACCCCGACGCACTTCATGAGCGCATCCGCAAGGAGACCAGGCCCGTCCGGGGCCAGGACTTCGACCAGACCGTCTTCGACACCTTCGGCACCCTGCTGTCGAGGGGCGTCATGCCGTCCCGGACCGAGGCCGCCCTCTACAAGGCCGCTGCGAAGATCCCGGGCGTGGTGGAGATGCCGGACGCCGTCGACGCCCACGGCCGCCACGGCGTCGCCATCGCCCGCGAAGACCGTCAGCTCGGCGAGCGCACCGAATGGATCTTCAACAAGGAGACCCTGAAGTTCCTCGGCGAGCGCACCTACCTCACCGAGACCGGTGAGCGGGGCAAGGCCGGCACCCTGGTCCGGGCCAACGCGATCCTGGACCGGGCGGTAGTCGACCGGCCGCGCCAGGTCCCCTGACGGGCGGGGCGGGAGACTGTCCCGACGGACAGTCGGGGGCGGGCGCGGAGGCCGTCTTCGCCGTGAGGGGGGAGGACTCGGCCCTTGACGTATCTCCCCTCACCGGAAGATCCTCCGTCTGTTCCCAGCTCGTTGTTCAAATGGCTGTAAAACAGGAGAATTGACCATGACTTCACCCGGTATACGTTTGCCCGCAACGATGTCCCGGCGAGGCGTCGGCCGGCTGTTAGGGGCCGCTGCGGCCGCTTCGCTGCTGGGTGGTACAGGGCGGGCTGCCGCGTCCGAATCGGGCGTGGCGGACCTGGTGTTCCACAACGGCGATGTGATCACGATGGACCCGAGGCGGCCGCGAGCGACGGCCGTGGCCGTCCGTGCGGGCAGGATCGTCTACGTGGGCTCGGACTCCGGCGCCCGCGCGTTCGCCGGCAGAGGTGCCGAGAAGGTGGACTTGCGCGGCCGGACGCTGACCCCCGGCATCAACGACACCCATCTGCACGCGGCGGTGTACCGCCTGAACCTTCCGCCGTACGCGCTCGATCTCGGCCCGGCCGCAGCGAAGTCCGTCGCCGACATCGTCGCCGCCGTGGCAGCCGAGGCCGGACGCACCCCGGCGGGGGAGTGGATCCGGGGCGCAGGGTGGAACCCCGGCCGGCTGGCCGAGAACCGGGAGCCGAACCGCGACGACCTCGACCGGGTGTCGCCGGACCACCCGGTCTTCCTCCAGGACAGCGGCTATCACGTCAGCGCGGTCAACTCCCGCGCCCTCGAACTCGCCGGGATCACCGACGTCGGGCCGAACGGAACCAGGAAGCCCGGCGTCGACTACGACGCCAACGGGCGCCCCACCGGCGTACTGCGCTACGGAGCCCAGGCGCTGGTCCAGCTGCTGCTCCCGCCCCGCACCCGGGAACAGCGCAAGCAGGCGATCCAGGACGCGCTCACCCGCCTGCGGGCGGAGGGCATCACCAGCTTCACCGACCCGGGCCTCGGACCCGGCGGTGACGGACTCGGTGGCGGCACCCAGGGCATCGAGACCCTCAACGCCTACGTGGACCTGGCCCGGGCCGGCACCCTCGACGCGCGGGTGAGCGCGTTGTTCCTGCCCTGCTCCCAGTCCGGCGGATCCGCCGCCGCGGTCGACAAGGCGCTGCGCGAGTTCACGCCGCCGACCGGCGTCGACCCCCGCCGGTTCGCGGTGCGCGGCGTCAAGCTGTTCTCCGACAGCGGCGGCGACCTGCTGGTCGCCGGGAACACGAACGAGGAGCGGGCGGCCGAACTCGCCGAGATGGTCCGTATCGCCCACGCCGCCGGCTACCAGGTAGGGGTGCACTGCTACCGGTGGGTGCCCACCGTCGTGGACGCGTTCACCGCCGCCCTGCGCCGCCACCCGCGGGCCGACGCCCGCCACATCGCGATGCACGGCGCGTTCGTCCCCGAGAGCCTCCTGCCCACGATGGCCAGGTATCGCATCGGCCTCGGGCCGCAGGCGCAAAGCTGGGCCAACGCGATCCACCGGGCGGCGCAGGGACCGGCCGGCGACGCCTTCCTGCCGTGGCGCTCGGCGGTGGACGCCGGTGTGCCGCTCCTCGGCAGTTCGGACGCCCCGGTGAACGCGCCGAACTGGCGCGCAGGCGTACAGGCCCTGATGACCCGGCGCGGCACCTGCGGCGACGTGCACGGGCCGGAGCAGCGCCTGACCCTGGAACAGGCACTTGCCGCCTACACCACGGCCGGCGCCTGGCAGGACTTCGCCGAGAGCTGGAAGGGCTCGGTGAGCGTGGGCAAGGTGGCCGACCTGTGCGTGCTCGGCGGCGACCTGCGCACCACGCCGCCGGACGAGATCACAGGTTTGCCCGTGGCCATGACGGTCTTCGACGGCCGGATCGTTCACGAAGCCTGATAGCGGTCGCAGGCCTGGGCCCAGGCCCGCCGCCGGCGTCACGGCCCCGGACACCGGCGGCGGGCCCTCAACTCCCGAGACGCACGGCGCACACTGCCGCCTCGCCTTCGATTCGCGGCCGGTCGCATAAGCGGATGTATCTCGTGAATGCGATTTTCTCCCGATGTATCTTCTCTTTTCCGTTGCCCGGAGTAGCCTTTGGAGGGACGTCGTCACGTCCCGTTGCCAGCGGCGTGGGGCGGGAGAGGGGGATGGCATGGGGGAGTGCATCGGGTCGAGTGCTACGGGGGAGCCTGTCGAGGTTCCTCCGGGGGACTTCGCGTCGAGGGCATTCGTCTGGGGAGTCCTGCGGGCCGGCGACTGCGAACAGAGCAACGGGCGCATCGAGTTCCGGACGGACGACTCGGGGACGTGGAGCTGTACGACCCGGACGTTCTCGACGAGCACCGGTGACATCTGGCACGCCCGGTTCACGGTCCGCAACGCCGGAGGACTGACCCTGTTCGAGACGCCCACGTTCGACAGCCCGGAGATGGACGACGGGAACCCGCCGCCGCTGTACCACTGGTCGCGGGAGTTCATCTACGACTCGTCCATCTTCAACGAGATCGCCGGAGTCGTGCAGCACTACAGCTGCTGAGCCCAGAGGGGCAGCCCGCCGAGGCAGCCCGCCGAGGCTGCCCCGCCCGCCCTGCTCCAGAGAGTTGAGGAGCGAGGTGGGCCCGGGGCCGGCCGGGCTCTACCGCCGGTGTCCGCGCCAGGCGGCGAACAGCCCCGTGCCGTCGGCTGCTGCCCCCGGCGACGGCGAACGCAGTGAGCAAGGCGGTCGCCGAGCGTCTGCGGCACCTGCCGCAGCCGAAGAAGGCTGACACTTCACGCCCGCCGTCAATCTCGAACGTTCCGGGTGCCCGGCCCTGCGTGCCATGACTACCTTGCGGATCATTCCGCCGGCTTGATCGTCTCAAGGAGGAGTCATGGCAGGGAAGTTTGGCCGGGCAAGACTGGCGGCCGCACTCGGCGCGGCGTGCGCGGTGCTGGTCTTGCTCCCTTCGGCGGCGCAGGCCGCGCCCGCGGTCGCCGATCCCCATGCCGGCACGCTGGCGGCCCTGAAGACGTTCCAGTCGGCCGCGGGCCCGGGCGCAGGCGTCTACGCGGGTGACGCCACGAACTCCTGGAGCCTCTCCGTCGGCACCGGCACGATCAACACCAACGCCCCGATCCAGCCGAACGAGCACTACCGGATCGGCAGCCAGACCAAGACCTTCACCGCGGCCACGGTCCTGCAACTCGTCGACGAGGGCAAGGTCTCGCTGGACGCGCCGATCGAGAAGTACCTGCCCGGCGTCGTCGACGGCAACGGCTACGACGGCAACGCCATCACGGTACGTCACCTGCTCCACCAGACCAGCGGGGTCGCGGTCTACGAGCCGTTCTCCACGCCGCCCGCCCCGAATCCGGACGGCTCGTACTCCCTTGAAGCGCTGGTCCGCGAAGGGCTGAAGCGTGCACCGGCCTCCGCGCCCGGCACCGCGTTCCTGTACTCCAACACCAACTACCTGATCCTCGGCATGCTCGTGGAGAAGACCACGGGGACGGCGGTGCACGAGGCCGTCACGAACCGGATCATCACGCCGCTCGGCCTGTCCCGGACCGTTTTCCCGGCCCCCGGCGACCACTCCCTGCCCACCCCGGCCGTACGCGGGTACCACGGCGTGCGGATCGGCGGGTTCTACTTCTGGTCCCGGGTCCTCGACTACGACCCGTCCGTCTTCAGCAGCGCCGGAGCGGTGATCTCGACGGAGGAGGACCTCACGAAGTTCTACCAGGCGCTGATCGGCGGCAAGGTCGTCTCTCCGGCCGCTCTTGCCGAGATGGAGAAGACCACGGGAGCCGAGGGCGAGGGAGGCGGGTACGGGCTCGGGCTGATCAGGCGCGACCTGCCCTGCGGCGGCGCGGCCTGGGGCCACAACGGCATGGTGCCCGGCTACTACACCCAGACGATGGTCACCGCGGACGGCCGCCACGTGTCCGTGGTGACCAACGCCCACCTCGCGTCCAACATCCCCGCAGCGCAGATGGACAAGGTCGTGACGACGGCCCTGTGCGAGAACCGCTAGGCGCTCGGCGAACCGGCCGGCCGTGCGCTCGGCCGGTCCCGCGGCGGTCCGACCGCGAACAGCCACCTCGCCGCCGACGGCGGCCGCCGGCCCCGCCGTGGATGCCCGTTCACCGGTTCGCCCCGCCCCCGTACCCCGAACCCGTAACCCGTAACCCGTGCCGCGGAGTCGCTCTGTCCGCGATCGACCAGGTGTGGTCTCATGGCGTCGGCGACCGCTGCCGCATCATCCCCTGCCGGAGGACGACCCGTTTGTTGTGGAGGCGCGCGTGCTGATCGACGGAACCGGTCCTGTCCGTCCGGAGTCCGGCCTTCTGGCCGAGGCGCGGAAGCTGCTGCCCGATGTCGTGGCGTTGCGGCGCCGGATCCACCGCATCCCGGAAGTGGGCGCTTACCTGCCCCGTACCCAGCAGGCGGTCCTGGAGGCCCTCGACGGCCTGGGCCTGACGGTGACGCTCGGCAGGAATCTGAGCTCGGTGGTGGCCGTGCTCGACGGCGGGCGGCCCGGGCGGGCTCTGCTGTTGCGCGCGGACATGGACGCCCTGCCGCAGCAGGAGAACACCGGTCTCGCCTTCGCCTCCCAGGTGCCCGGTGTCATGCACGCGTGCGGGCACGACGCGCATACCGCCATGCTCGTAGGTGCCGCACGGCTGCTCAGCGCTCGCAGGGACCGGCTGGCGGGGCGGGTGGTCTTCATGTTCCAGCCCGCCGAGGAGACCGGCGGCGGGGCCCTGCCCATGATCGAGGAGGGGCTGCTCACCCTGGCCGACGGCACGGCGGTCGACGCGGCGTTCGCCCTGCATATCAACGCCCGCAACGAGACGTGCACGGTCCACGTCCGGCCGGGCACGCAGTACGCCGCCGCCGACCTGGTGCGGATCACCGTCAGGGGCCGGAGCGGGCATGCGGCCGGCCCGCACCGGGTGCTCGACCCGGTCCCGGTCGCCTGCGAGATCGTCCAGGCCCTCCAGACCATGATCACCCGGACGGTCGGCATCTTCGAGCCCGCGGTCCTCACGATCACCACGATCCGAGCGGGAAGCGCCTTCAACATCATCCCGGAGACCGCGGAGCTCTCCGGCACGTACCGCACGCTCTCCGAGGCGAGCCGCCGTACGGTGCGCGAGGGCATCACGCGCGTGGCCAAAGGGGTGGCCGCCGCCCATGGCATGTCCGTCGACGTGGAACTCCCCGAGGGCTACCCGACGGTGCAGAACGACCCGGCCTTCACCGCTCTGGTGCGCCGTGCTGCGGCCGCCGCCCTCGGCCCCTCCCGCGTGCACGAGCTCCCCCACTCCACGATGGGCGGCGAGGACTTCTCGTACGTCCTGCAGCGTGTCCCCGGCGCCATGGTGTTTCTGGGCGCCTGCCCGCCCGGCGGCGTGCCGGGGAAGGTTCCGGACAACCACTCCGACCGCGTGCTCTACGACGAGGAGGCGCTGGCCGCCGGAGTCGCCCTGCACTGCGCGGTCGCCGAGGACTTCCTGCGCGGCGGCGGAAGCGAGGGCAGCAAGGGGCACGAGGAGCACGAGGGGAAGGGCGAGCGCGGCGCGGCCATTGGCGTGGCAAGCGCGGACGCCGGGGACTGAGGACCGGCAGCAGCGTCCGCCCCGGTCGGGCGAGCGACCGACTGCCCAGGGTCGCCGCCGCGTCAAAGCCTCTCCGCCGGGCGAAACCCTGCACCAGGGCACGCGTTGTGACAGGCATGACCACATCGAGCAACAGGCACGGCGCGCGACGCGTCGGTGTCACCGCACCCGCTCTGGCCGCCGCCCTGTCCGCCGCCATCCTGTTCGGCGCCGTGCCGCTTGTCCATGCGGCCCCGTCCGCGCCGCTGCCGCCCGGACCGGCGGCCGCGCACAGGGGAGTGTCCGGGGCCGCGCGACACGTGTACTACCCGAACGTGGACCGGATCGTGTGCGAGGTGAACAAGGAACGGGCGAAGCGGCGGCAGGCCGCCCTGCTGATCTCGAACCCCGTCTCCGACGCGGCGCGCCGTCACGCCCGCGACATGGCCCGGATGGGCCGGCTCACCCAGGTCGGGAGCGACGGACGGGACCTGCGCGCCCGGCTGAGCGACGCGAACGTGTACTCGTCCCACATCCTCGAGTACCTGTTCCAGGGCTACGACCACGACGGCTACTTCGCGGACATGGCCACGGACCCGGAACCGGGCAACGAGTTCTACAAGTCGCTGATGAGCCCGGACACGGTGGCGATCGGCATGGGTTACGAGGACCGGTACTGGGACGTGGTCCTCGTCGGCAAGCACCGGAGGCTGGCCACCCGCCCGCCGTCGTGCGGGAGCGCCTGACCAGACGTCCGGAGGGCAGTCGCCGCCGGTCCGGGCGGCGGCCCCGTCTCCGCCGAGGTCTCCGCGACGCGGCCCACTGGCAGAGTCATGAATTCCGCCGGTGGGCCGCAGGGCCCGCAAGCGGGCGCCGTCCCGGACCCACTGCTGAACGAGAACGCGCCGCCTCGCATCACCTGACGGCTCGTCATCTGTGGCGCTGTGAAGGGAAACTCCGATGCACCGGCACCTTGCCCGGAGTATCCTCCGCGAGCATGACGCTTCCCCGCATCCGCCCTCCCTTCGCCGCGGACGAGCGGACCCAACTGCTCGGCTGGCTCGACACACAGCGCGCGATCGTGCCGTGGAAGTGCGAGGGGCTGTCCGAGGCCGACGCCCACCGGTCCGTACTGCCTGCCTCGCCCCTGATGACGATGGCGGGGATCGTCTCGCACCTGCGCTGGGTCGAGCACCTGTGGTTCGAGGTGCTCTTCCTCGGCCGCCCCGCCGAGGGGCCGCAGTTCGAGGGGCCCGGCGACGCCGACATGATGGTGGACGGGGTCCCGCTCGCCCAGCTCCTGGACGAGTACGAGCAGCAGTGCGCGGTGTCGAACGAGATCGTGGCGGCTCATTCGCTCGACGAGACCGGCCGGCACCCGGACTACCGCTCGGCCGGCGCGAGCCTACGGTGGATGCTGATCCATATGGTCGAGGAGACCGCCCGGCACGCCGGCCACATGGACGCCGTCCGGGAGCTGCTCGACGGCCGTAAGGGCTACTACTGACGGTGCGGGTGGCTGCATCGCTGCAGCTGCATCCGGCCTGATCAGGGGGCCCGGCGGGTGCCCAAGGGGCAGACCGCCACGGTCTCGTACCGGGGGCGTTCGCCGGCGTCTCCGGCCCCGGGCAGGTGGCTGCACATCAGCTCCAGGCGCTCGACGCGCCACCGGCGGCCCCGGAACTCGGCCAGTTCCTCCGCATACGGCCTGAGGTTCACATGCCCGGTGACGCGGGCGAGGGTGAGGTGGGGGTGGAAGGGCCGGGCGTCGTCCATGTGCACCCCGGCCTGCCGGGCCGCGGTGGCGGTGGAACGGGCCAGACCGGCCAGGGTCTCCAGCGCCCCGGTCGCCCCGACCCACAGGATCCGGCCGCCGAACCGGCCGCCGCCCGCGAATCGCAGCTCGTGCGCCGGATGCCGGTGGGCGGCCCGGGCGAGGCACTCGCTCAGCTCGGGGAGCAGGGCTTCGTCGACCTCACCGAGGAAGGCGAGGGTGAAGTGCCACATGGAGGGATGGGTCCAGCGCAGCCGACCGTGCCGCTCGGGGAGGGCGGCGCGCAGCTGTGCCACTTCGGCCGCCAGCTCGTCGACGGCGGCCTGAGGAGGGATCACGGCGGCGAACAAACGCATGAGGCCAGTGTGACGCGGCCTGGAGGTATTTCCTTGTACGGTCACCCTGTTCGTACGCGCGGGGGCCGCTCGGGCAGCCGCGGTCCTCTCAGCCGAACACCGGGGTGCGCCCCGCGCGACCGCATACCTTCAGCCGGGTGACGGACCGGCAACCAAGACAGATTCGTTCGCATGTTCGAAATCTGGCAGGATGGAGGGATGGCAATGGAACGTGAGGTCCCTTCGGGGTTCGGCGGCCGTGATGACGAGCTGTGGGGGCCCGGGCTCCCCGGCGATCTACTGAGGGCGAAGGCACTGGTGTACGGCCCCGGTGGGTTCACGTGCTCACGGCCGGTGCCCGAAGCGGAGAGCGCCGAGTACGGGGCGTGCGGGTTCGCGCTGGACGGCTTCTCGGTGAGGTTCCGGGTGGCCAAGACGACCCCGACGAAGGTCGGCCAGTTCGTCACGGTCTGGAAGCGGTCTGCGAGCGGACCCATCCAGCCCTTCGATGCCGAAGATCCCGTTGATCTTTTCGTCATCAGCACCCGTGAGGGTGAGCGGTTCGGTCAGTTCGTGTTCTCGCGGGACGTGCTCCGGGAACGAGGCATCTTGTCGACGAACGGTTCCGGCGGGAAACGGGCTTTCCGCGTCTATCCGCCGTGGGTGACCACCACCAACCGCCAGGCCCGCAGCACACAGACTTGGCAGGTGGAACACTTCCTCCAGCTGTCCGAAGGTGACCCCGTCGACCTTCCCCGCGCTCACGCGCTCTATCACCCACATCCGGCCTGAGCGGTAGGGCTGCCACTCGGCGGCGGCGAGGCCGCTGGATCCGTACGCGGTGAGAGCCCAGGGCGCGGCACCCGCGGTGCCGCGCCTCTGGCTTGCCACCGGCCCACGTCCCGGAGAGGCCGGCGGGCCGGAGGAGAGCGGCCTGCAGCGTGGCGATTAGCAGGTGTCGATCAGCAAGACTCCCCGAACTTCACTGCAGTGAGGGTCACGGGCCGGCCGTCGAGCTCGGCCCCCGCAGCGGGCTGCTGCGAACACACTTGCCAGTTCGATTCCATCAGAACCATGCGGTCCCGCCCGGACGCATCTTTGACGGTGATGCTCGTGCCGCTGTTCAGAGCCGTGCGCGCAGCCTTTACCGACGTGCTGGTGAAGTCGGGCATCTTGGACCCGGCTGTCCGGGGCTCGCTCCGGTCCTTGTCCACACAGGACTCGTCGAGCTTGACCACACTGAAGTCGACCTTCGTGTCCGCCGGGTACTGGCCCGCCTTCGGAGCCTGGCCACACACCTTCCAGTTGCGGTCGAACGCTTGCATGCGACCGCGGCCGAGGGCGTCGTGCGAGGTCAGGTTGTAGAAGCCGGCGGCCTGCGCCTGGTCCTGTGCCGACTGGAGGCCTTTGTCCTTCATGTCGGGCAGGTTTGCGGTCTTGGTGCCGGCGCCGCCGGCCTTGGCGGTGTTCCGGACGGCTGGAGGCTTGCCGTCCTGGTCGGTGTTGCTGCTGTTCGTGTTCGAGTCGCACCCAGTGATGGCTAACAGGCCGGCCGTGGCGAGGGTCGTGATGATGGTGGTGGTGCGCTTGCGCATGATCCCCCCGATGTCGTTGTTGGTGGAGGAACAGCATGCGACATGCGTGTACGGCGTGGAGCGTCTCGTGAAGGTTCTGTGACCTGGAGTTCGAGCCGACATCGGCGCCCCTCCGCGGACGGCGACCGCCCCCACTCCGTATCCCTCGGCTTCTTGATCGCAAGATGGGCACGTGCGAACAGGTGAACGCTCGATTCCCGATTGCAAGCACTGCCAACAGCGTTAAGGCTGGTGACGTGTAAGACCGGAGATAAGGAGAGGACATGTCCAAGCCCGCGGAGAATGACAAATTCGGCTGCGAAGCAGGCCCTCAGGGCTTCACCGCCACAGCGCATCGAGACGCCAACGGGAGGCGCCGGGTCACCGTGAAGGGTACGTGTTCGTGCCGGACCCCGGGCTACACGCTGACTTTGGAAATCGCCTCTCCCGGAACCGTCGCAACCCCCTATGAGCTGCATCTGAACCTGGGTGAGAAAAAGCCTGACGGAATCGTGACCCCAGTTATCACACCAACAGACGTGGAAGGCACCTTCGATATCACCGATGAGGTGGAGCGAGTGGTGATCCGTAATAGGGGGTTCGAAGTGCCGGTCAAGGACGAATAGGTCTCGGCTGGGACGGTTTCGACCCGCCGTTGCGGGTGGTGGGGGAGCGGGGTGACGACGGGGGCGGCGTTGGCCGCCCGATGGGCAGTGAGTGTCTGCCTGTCGTGCGGGAGTTGTCGTGCGTCGCAGTCTTTTGGGTCGGTTTGGCGGGGCATCGCCCGCTCTCTTCGCGGGCTCGGGGCGGGGTTGGTGATCGGGTGTGGCAGGGTATGCCGACGACTCGCGTCGGCCGGGCTTCGGAGGAAGACCGGCCGCATGCGTGTTTTCAGGCGCCGAAATCTTGCGGCGGCGTCTGAGGGGGGCGGACTGCTTACTGCGTGCCGGGCGGCCTGTGCCGTCCGGCTCTTACCCGACCCTTCCCTTCAGGAGCGCCACCCGTGAACAGAAAGCGTCGCCGACTGCTGCTGGCTGCCGTCGATCCCATGCTGGAGCCCGGCGAGCAGGTTGAGGTGACGACCATCGTGAACCTGAGTTCCGTCTCCGTGCGCCGGACCGCGGCTTTCGCGGCAGCATCGGCGATCATGAGCGGTGGCGCCATGTCGGTGATCCCGGCGCGGATCCCCATGTACCTGGCCATGACGGACCGGCGCATCTTCATCTTCCGGGCGGATCCGATATTCCCTCACCCGGAGGAGCATCTGATGACGATTCCGCGTGCCGGTCTCGTCCGGTCGGAGATCAAGGAGCGTGTGCTCAACTCGTCCTTTGTCGTGTCCTCGTCGGCCGAAGACCAGGGCTTGAAGATCACGTTTCCGCTGCTCGGCCGCAAGGAGCGCGACGCCATGGCAGCGGTCCTGCCTCTGGCCGGCTGAGCGCCCCGATGGCAGTTCCGGCGGGGCGTCGAACGGCTGCCCCGCCGGCCGTCCGTGTTTGCCGGCCGTCGTCGGCCTGCGTTGCACAGATCCCGACCTCGCCACCCTGCGTGAGCAGTCGTCACGTTTTGAGGTCGTCGTCGAGCTCGACCACGGGCTCATCAGGCACGATGTGCATCGCCGCCTCCTCCGCGGAGGCCGCCCCGCCGTCGACTCCCACGTCCCGGGCGTAGACGTCGTTACGCCGAGGGGGCATGGCGTCGATGGTGGCGGCGAGGCGCCCGGCGCGCTCGCCGCCGACCTCCTCGTCGATGGGCTCGCCCTCGCCACCGGGCAGATCGCCGATGTCGTCCCCGCCCGTCATCGTGATGTCGGGGACCTCCTCGGCGAGCCTCTGGTCGAGACTTTCCCGCTCGCGTTGCTCGCGCGCCGTCGTGCCGTGGTGCCCCACGCCAAGGGGCTTCTCGGGGGGCGAGTAGCCCTCGTCGAGCACCTGGTCGTAGAGGTCGCCGTCGAGTGCGTTCTCCAGGTCCAGATCACCAGGGTTGTCCCGGCGGTCGGACCGGGCAGGCTGGTAGACCTCGTCACCCATCACGTCATCGGACATAGTGAGCCAGCCTCCTCCCGCACGGTTCCGCGGCGATGGCCTACTTCCACTTTCCCCTGTCCGGCTGCCTCGCGCTCTCCGGAGGGCGGCAAATGCCGGATCACGGGCCGATCTCGAACCGGGGCGGCTTGAGGCCGGCGAGGCATCCGGTGTCCGGGGCGGTCGGATGGTCGAAGAAGGAGCCGGTGATCTCTTGGGCGCACCGTGACGTGGCGAACACGACATGGGGCTCGTAGGGCACCGTGACGACGGTGGCGCGGCTCAGCGTACGGGCGACGTACGGGCCGTTGTCCGCCCCGGTCTGGGAGTCGAAGCCGCCCGACAGGGCGAGGGTGGGGATGTCGCTCCGCGTGACGTCCCGGATCGAGGGCGGCGCCGCGGGGACGTTCCAGACGGCGCAGTCGGGACGGAGGAAGGTGAGCTGCGGAGCCTGGGCCAGTACTGAGCGGGGGAACGACGGGAACGCGTCCCGCCCGCCCCGGATCGCCTCGGCCCGGCTCTCGTACGGCACCCACTCACTGCAGAAGACGCCGTAGGCGAGCCCGTGGGCGACCCTGCCGAAGGCCTGGGGGCTGAGCTTGCCGCCCGCCCACTGCTCGGCGATCCGCTGCGGTTTGCCGTGGGCCAGCTCGTCGAGGGAGCTGGGTACGCCTTCCGCCACATGGGTGGCGGAGGTCATCCAGTTCACCAGGGCTCCGCCGTCCAGTACGACTTTCACCGGCTTCGGATGGCCGGGGACCGTGACGGTGGTGGTGACCGGGTGGGCTTCGAGCTTACGGACGAGGCGCTCGAAGGTGGCGGACGGGTTCGGATAGCGCCGGTTGCACGCGGGATCCTCCGCACAGGCCCTGAACAGGCCGTCGAAGCCCTGCCGGGCGCTGCTCCATGTCAGTGCCGACCCCGCCTTGGACGGCGGCAGGATGCCGTCGATGCCGACCGACCGGATTCCCTGGGGGTGCCGGCGCATGTAGACGAGCGCCAGGTGGGTGCCGTAGGAAATGCCGAACACGTTCCACTGGTCGATGCCCAGCGCGACGCGCAGGTCCGCGTAGTCGGCGGCACTCTCGGTGTCGTTGTAGGCGCTGAGGTCGACGCCGCGGCTCGCCAGCTGGTCGCGGCAGGCGCGCGTCGCCTTGACGTGCAGGCGCTCGGTGGACGGCGCGCCGTAGACGAGGCCGACCGCGCGTGCGTTGAACTCGTCGATGTTGCGGCAGGTGAGCACCGGATCGGCCGAGTAGGTGCCCCGCTGGGACATGAAGATCACGTCCCGGTCGCGGTTCAGGCCACCGTCGATCGCCATCTTCGCCTCCCCGACGGCGTCGTCGCCGGGTCCGCCGGCGAGCCACACGATCGGGTCGGGTTTCGGTGCGGCGGCCGCCGCCGGCACGATCGCGACACCGAGGGTGATCTGCCGGCCGCCGGGCTCGGCGCGGTTCTCGGGTACGGTGAGCGTTCCGCAGCGAGCCGCATCGAGCGCGTCGACCGGCTCCGGCGTCTGCGGGCAGGGGCCCGGCTCGAAGCGGGCATCGCCCACCGTCCGGGCGACCGTGCCGATCGCTGCTCCGGCGAAGGGGCCGGTTCCGGTGCCGTGTTCCGCGCCGGCCGGTGTCGCGAGCAGGCCGGTGACGAGCATGGCGGTCGTCGCCACCGCGGCCGACGCGGCGTGGAGACGGCGCGTGGTACGGCGACGGCGGGGTATGCGGCTGACTCTCATCTGCTCTCCCGGTCACTTTGGGATGATCGTGAAAGGTTTCGGGGCGAGACCGGCCACGCAAGCGGTGTCGGGCCCGGTCGGACGGGCGAGGAACGAGGCCAGCACCCGCTGCGCGCAGGGCGACTGCGGGACCACCCAGTGCCCGATCCCGGGGATCTGCACGGAGGTCGAGCGGGACAGCGTACGGGCCGTGTCACGCGCCCAGCTCGCCCCGGTCTTCGTATCGAACGTCCCGGAGATGAGGAGCGTCGGCACCGCGCTGACGGTGGCCACCCGCTGGACGGAAGTGCGGTCCGGTACGTCCCAGATGCGGCACACCTGGTGCTGGAACGGAAGCTGCGGTGCCTGGGCCAGGACCGTGTCCGGCCACCCGGGGAAGGCCCGGCGCCCCGCCTTCAGCACGTCGGACGGCGTAGAGCCCGGCACCCACTCGCTGCACGCCACCGACTCCGTCAGGCCGTGGGCGGTCTGGCCGACGACCTGGACCGAGTCGGCCGCGCGGGCCTGCGCGAAGCGCTCCGGACGCCCGTGGGCGAGCTCCTCGATCGCCGCGGGGATGTCGGGCGGCTTGACGGCGTTGGCGACCAGCAGATTCAGCAGTGCGCCCCCGTCGAGGACGACCTTCACCGGGTCTCCTCCGCGTGGCGGCCGGGCGTTCAGCGTCAACGGGTGCGCTTCCAGCCTGCGCACCTGCTGGGTGAGGGTCCGGCGGAGGCCGGGATAGCGGCTCTTGCAGCGGGGCTCGGCCGCGCATGCCTTGAAGAGGTTGTCGATGCCCTCCCGGGCGCTGCTCCAGGTCCACGGCAGGGTTACCGTCTGCGGTGGTGTGACCGAGTCGATGGCCACCGCGCGAATCCCCTGGGGGTGCTTGCGCAAGTAGGTGAGGGCCAGGTTGCTGCCGTAGGAGTAGCCGTAGACGTTCCACCGGGGGATGCCGAGCGCCGTACGCAGGTCGGCGAAGTCGGCGGCGTTCTCCGTGGTGTTGTAGGCGCTCAGGTCGACTCCGTCGGCTGCCAGGCGGTTCCGGCACTTCTTCACCGAGTCCAGCAGGAGCCGTTTCGCCTGCGGCGAGTCGTAGCCGAGCCCCACGTACCGCGCGTAGAACCGGTCCAGCTCGGGGCAGGCGAGGTTCGGCTGATCGTAGAGATTTCCCCGCTGGGCCATGATGATCAGCGGGCGATCCCGGTTCAGGCCGGAGTCGATGAGGAAGGGAAGGTCGTCGAACGTCTCGCCGCCGGGGCCGCCCGCCATGAACACCACCGGGTCCTCGGCGGGCTTCGCCGACGCGGCGGGAATGACCGCCGTGGCCAGCCGGATCGTCCGGCTGCCGGGGCGGGCGCGGTTCTCGGGGACCTCCAGGAAACCGCACCGTGCGGTGCTCAGTGCGGCGATCGGCTCGGGTGTCCTGGGGCAGGGACCGGGCACGAACCGCGACGGGGCGGTCGGGCCACCGGGCCCGGAGGTGTGGCCGTGAGCTGACGCGGCACCGCTCGGTATAGAGCCGAACGTTGCCAAAGCCAGGGCGGCCGTGGCAGCCACCACGTTGATGCCGTGCTTGGGCATGCGATCCCGTTCCTCTGCCGACGTCCACGGCTGTCCAGCCGGACAACGCCGCAGCGGTTTGGGTGGATCATGGCGTTATGGACGATACCGGGCAGGCTGAACGGGCGCATACGGACAGCCGACGCCGCTGGATCCCCGGCCCGACCGGGTGGATCCCGAGACCAACCGGCTGGATCCCAGGCCCGACCGGCCGGATCCCGAGCCCGACCGGATGGATCCCAAGCTCAAGCGAGGGCGCGGCCGTCCCGGTCGGAGGCTTCCTCGGCGACACCGCGCCCGGCGCGGCGTACGCTCGTCGGCAGGCGACTCGTGGTCGACATCTTCGAGATGGGCGGCAACGCACGCCGGGGACGGTCCGGTTCGTCGCATCCACCGTCATCCATCTACTTCACCGGGTCCATCTACTTCATCGGGCGCTTCAGGCTCAGCGCCTGCTTCCGATGGTTCCGCGGCGAACCGCGAGCCTGCCTGGACGAGACCGCGGGAGGATCCGTGACCGCGCTCGGTGACCTGATCGAGATCGATGACAGAACCGTGCTGGTCCTCGGGCAGGGGCTGGATGTCGAGCACGGTCGGCCGGACGTCGCCAACGCCCTCGTACACCGGGTACGCGACACCCTGGTGCTTGTCGACACCGGCGTCACGGCGGCCTTCCGCGCGGCATTGCGGGAGGCCGCCGAGCGGGTCGGGCCCTGGTCCCGGGCCCTGGTGCTGACCACGCACGGCCACCTTGACCACGTCGGCAACAACGACCTGGCCGACGAACTCGGTGTGCCGGTCGAGCACTACGTCCCCGCCCTTGACCTCGACCAGATGCGGGACCCGGTGGCGTACTGGGTGCGGTCCTTCGAGCGCATCACCGGGTTGGCGCCGCTGCCCGCGCCGCCCGCCCTGGCCGGCGAATTGGTGTCGCTCTTCCGGCCGATGCGGCCCTTCGGCGCCACGACCCGGACCTACGAGGAACGGCCGCTGGAACGGATCCGGATCGGCTCGCTGCGATTCACCGGCTGGACCTTCGCCGACGGCGCGGTCCGCGTGCTGCGCAGCCAGGGCCACTGCGCCGGGCATGTGGTCGTGCACTTGAGTGACTGCGGCGTCCTTCACCTCTCCGACGAGGGCAACGGCCCCTGCGGCGCGATGGCCGACGCCGACCAACTCAAGATCCAGACCGTGCTCGGCGCCGTCGCTCTCCTCTTCGAGGAGGGAGAAGCCGCGCTCCTCACCGACGGGCACACCTTCGCCGTGCGCGATGGCGCTGAGGTGGTGCCCTACCTGGACGGGCTGCTGGATCATGCCGTCGCCCTGCAGGAGGCGGCACTCGGGCTGACCAGGGAGAGCGGGCAGGTTCGGCCGAACGTGTTCACCACCCGCTATGGGGAGACGGCCGCTGAACTGGGGGTCGGCGGAGCGAACCCGAACGCGATGTTCACCGCCATGATGGCGGTCAACCAGCTTCGCGAGCTCGGGCTACGGCCGGGAGCCGAGGGCGTCGATGCGCCTTGGTCCCGGCCCGTGCTCCAAAACCCTGCGCCGGCTCCCCCCGGGGGCTGACTCCGGTGCCGGCGGCAGTCAGGGCGGTGCGCCGAGGACCGTGCCTTCGCCGCGTTGAGTTCCAGGACGGTGAGGGGCTCGGTGGCGCGGGTGCCCGAGCCGCGTGTCGCACCACCTCTCCGGGCCACCGGGGCCGGGGCCGGGGCCGGGCGCTGACGACGGCGTCGGGAGGGTAGGTCAAGCACCCCGGGTGCCGGAAAGGCGACGACCGGGTACACGGTCGGGTGTGAGTCTTGAATTCTGGGTCCTGATCTGCGGGGCGGCCCTCTTGCTGGCGGCGCTGGCCGGGGCCGCCGTGTTCCTGGCGGTCCGGCTCTTCCGGGCTCGCCGGCTGCTGCAGCAGGCCGGGGTGCCCGAGGGCAGCAAGGTGGTCTTCTGGGGAGCCCTGCTCTATCTCATCTCTCCCCTCGACCTCATCCCCGACCCCGTCTATCTGGACGACATCGGCGTCCTGCTCCTGGCCCTGCGCTCGCTTCACAAGACCTCCCGACGTCCGATTTCCACGAGGGGGTCCGTGCCGCCGCCGTGAGCGTGCGGGAGGGGAGGAGAAGGGAGGGCGGCAGCCGGGCCGCTTCGGGGAGGATGGCTTTTCGGCTCTTTACGAACCCCCGCACTGCCGCCCTGCGCCCTGGTCAGTGCCGCAGAGCGTTCCTCGCGTGCTCACCAGCCAGCTTCGCGTCCGCCTTGGCCTGCTCCGCCTTGCCCCGGGCCCGCTTGGCGTCGTTGCCTGTGGCGGAGCCGGCGGTCTCCTCGGCCTTGCCCTTGATCTTCTCGGCTGCGTGCTTCGCCTTCTTCTCGGCACTCATCGATGCCTCCAAGATGTGCTCGGCATTCGGACACTCTCGCGCCTTCCTCGTACGGGCGCCGGTAAACGCGCTCTCGGGGATCAGGGCGCCGGGAATCGAGCAATGTCTGCGGCCGGTCGGTATGTGGCGCCGCGTCATTGCGCGGCGGACGACGATCGCAAGGGAGAACGTCGTCCGGTTCGGGATCTGCTCCGGATGGGTCAGTGGCGCGGGCGGGAGGGGTGATCCCGGCGTCGGCGCGTATGCCTGGGGATTTTACGGGCATGAGGTGCGGTCATGAAGAAAAGGAACGGAACGCAGGCGCTTCGCCGCGGTCGGACGGTGCGCGTGGTGTGTGCGGTGGCGGTCACGGCGGCGATGGTGAGTGCGTGTGGTGACGACGGTGGTGGGGGAGGGGGCGACGGTGCGGCGACCACCGTGTCGGCGGCGCCTCCGTCTTCGCCGACGGCCTCCCCCTCCCCGCCGACTTCGCCTTCCCCGGGTGGTACCGCGGGGATGACGGACGACCAGGCCGAGCGCAAGGCGCTCGTACCCGCGGCGAAGGTCGGGTACGACCAGGCGGCCAGGTCGGCGACCGGCAAGGTGCCCGGCAGCAAGCTGGTGGACAGCGACCTCAAACGCTCGGCCGCGGGCGCCCCCGAATGGCACGTGAAGGTCGCCGCCGCCGACGGTACGGAGAGCGACGTCGTCGTCGACGCGGTCTCGGGTGAGGTGACCTCGTCCAGCCCGGAGGCGGACCAGGATGCCGGGGACAGGCGGGAGACGGCCGACCGGCTGGGCAAGGCCAAGGTCTCCTGGCAGGACGCCGCCTCGACCGCGCTGGGCCGGACGAAGGGCACGATCACGTCCCTCGGCCTGGACGACATGGACGACGGAACCCTGGTGTGGTCGGTGGACGTCGTGACGATGAATGACTGGAACAAGACGACGTACGACGTGGACGCGGCCGACGGCAGCGTCAAGCGCGAACACGTCGACCGCGACTGAGCCCGTACCGGCAACCGGTCACCGGTCACCGGCAACCGGTGACCGATTGCCGGGGACCGGACCGCTGCACAGTCGGTCGGCGGCAAGGCCCGCCCGCTCCGGCAAGCCGTGCCGTCGGCCCACCGGCCCCTCAGCTGCTCGCGTAGACGTCCTCGACGTAGCGGCCCTCGGCGACCGCGGTACGCCACCACTCCTGTGCAGCAGCGGCATCGCCGCCCGTGTGCCGTACGTGGAGCTGCTGGAAGGCGTCCCGCACGCCGGGGGCCATCCGGCTGCCGTCGCCGCATACGTACACCGCCGCGCCGGCCTGCAGCAGCCGCCACACCTCCGCACTCTCCGCTGCGATCCGGTGCTGGACGAACCGCCGTCCCTCCTCGGGCGCCTTGGAGAAGACGGGGTGCATGGAGACCGCCCCGGCCTCTTCGGCGGCCTCCAGTTCGGCGCGGTGGAGGTAGTCCACGTCCGGGTGGTCGCAGCCGAAGTAGCACAGGGCGGGGGCGAGCGGCGTGCCCTGGCGGGCCAGTGCCAGGCGGTCGGCGATGGCACCGCGGAAGGGGGCCAGGCCCGTACCGGCGGCGACCATGATGACGGGGGTCTGCGCGTCGTGGCGGATGCGGAAGGCGTCCCGGCACGGCTGGACGCGTGCGTACACCGTGTCGCCGCTCCGCACCCGGTGCAGGTATGACGAGCCGGTGCCTTCGAAGACGCCGCTGCCGGAGCGTGCGGGGGCGCGGAGCTGCGAGACCATCAGGTCCGCGTGACCCGCGCCGGTGGCGGGGGAGGAGGAGACGGAGTAGTGGCGGGTGCGCATCGGAGGCAGCAGGTCGAGGAGCAGTGGCCAGCTCATGCGGCCGCGCAGCGCCGGGTATTGCTCGGCGAGGTCGATCAGCCGGTAGCGGAGGACTCGGGGGTCTCGGGGGTCTCGGGGGCCTCTGGGGGCTGACGGCTGCTCGGGGGCGGTGGCCAGCTGCCGCAGGGCTGCCTGCTCGGGCGGGCAGGGGTTGAGGTCGGCGAGGCGGGCGACCTGCTCGGTGGTGAGCGGGTGCTGCAGTTCCACGTGGTGGGTGAGCAGCTCGCGGACGGTGACCGGGCGGTCCAGGTGCAGGCCGGAGCGACTGGAACGGCCGGAGCCTGCGCTGCCGGAACGGCCGGTGCGCCGGGCGCGGATGCCGAGCACCGCGTCGGAGGCGAGGCCGAGAGCGGCGATGGCGCGTTCGACCAGGGCAGGGTCGTTTTCGGGCATGACGGCCAGGTGGTCGGCGGTGCGGTAGGCGACACCCTGGGGCAGGGCGAGGCGCACGAATTTCTTGGAGCGACCGAGGGGATGGGCCAGGTCGGCGAGGTCCCCCGTCGCGGTCACGGTCATCGGGACCAGGCCGTGGCGGGAGGCAAGCGCGTCGAGGGGATCGCCGGTGATCTCGGTGACGTCGTAGGTGTGCCCGGGCGGGTCCTCGTGGGAATCCCCGGGTCCTGCGACGGCTTCCGGGTCTCCGTACGCCGTGAGCAGGGCGCGGCGCAAGGCGGCGGTGAAACGCGCGAACGATCCGGCGAGGTCGCCCGAGGCGTCGGCTGCGTGCCGCTCCAGGAGCCTGGTCGCGCCCAGTCCGGCCAGACGGTCGTCGATGGCGGTGGGCACGTGCTGGTAGGTGGCGGCCCAGTTGCGGTCGCCGACGCCCAGAACGGCGTAGGGCACGGCCTGCGCGGCTCCGGGTTCCGCGCGGGCCAGCCAGGAGGTGAAGGCTCTGGCGTCGTCGGTCGGCTGCCCGTTGTAGGAGGCGGCCACGATGACGAGGGGGGTGCCTGCGGGCAGGGCCCCCGCGATCTTGTCGAGGGGTACGGCCTCGGCCGCGAAGCCGAGGTCGCCGAATGTGCCGGCGAGGTCTTCGGCGAACTCGCGGCAGGTGCCGAAGTTGGAGCCGTACGCGACGGTCAGCGCGGTGCCCGCCGCGGCCCTGGCGGGCAGGGCGCCGTCATCCGGCCGCTCCTCGGCCCGGTCCGTGCGCGCGGCGCCGCCTGCGAGCCCGCCGAGGGCGTCGCGGACCCGGTCCCGGTCTTCGGCGGTGCGGTGCGCCAGGGCCAGGGTGAAGCCGTCGGGCTTGAGGGTGAGGGTCTCCTTGACGTCGAGGGTGTAGCCGGCGTGGTCGAGGAAGCGGTAGCGGTGGACGAGCAGGGCCAGCAGCATGGTGGCCTCGTGCATGGCGAACTGCCGCCCGATGCAGGCACGCTCGCCGGTGCCGAAGGGCTTGAACGCGTTCGCGGGGCGGGCGGCCTCGGCGGCGGGCGCGAAGCGGTCCGGGTCGAACTCCTCGACGTTGTCGCCCCACACCGGATCGCGGTGCAGCATCGGGGTGAGCACGGTCAGCCGCCGGCCGGCCGGGACCGGGTACCTGCCGCCGATGACGGTGTCGGCCACGGGCGCGCGCTCGAAGGCCGCGGCGGTCGGCCACAGCCGCAGGGTCTCGCTGAGGACCTGCCGTACGTAGCGCAGCCGGCCGATGTCCTCGAACGCGGGCTGCGGATCCGCGTCGTCGCCCCACAGGGCGTCGACCTCGGCCTGCGCCAGACGCAGGGCGACCGGGTTCTTCATCAAGTGGTAGAGGGCGAACGAGAGGGTGCCCGACGTGGTCTCGTGGCCCGCGATCAGGAAGGTGATGACCTGGTTGCGGACGTTGGCCTCGTCGAGGGGTTCGCCGTCGCCGGGGTGACGTGAGTTCAGCATCAGCCCCAGCAGGTCGTCGGCGCCGCCGGCCTCCCCGGCGGTCCGCCGTTCGGCTATCACTTCGTCGACGACCTGTGCGAGATAGGCGGTGTCCGCACGGAAGGCCCGGTCCTCCTCCGTGGTGTCCTGGCCCGGAGTCCTCCCCAGAGCGGCCTGGCTGTGGCTCAGTGCCCGTACGAGCGCCTGGACGAAGGGGTGGGGCTCGGCGCGGGCGAAGGACTGGAAGTCGTAGCCGAAGCCCGCGAGGCCGATGGTGTCGAGCGTCATCCGGGTCATGTCCGCCGACACGTCCACAGGTGCGTTCCGGGCGAGGTGCGCGTCCCAGGCGGTGATCATCCGCCGCGCCACCTTCAGCATGACCGGGTGGTAGGTGCGCATCGAGCCCATGGCGAAGGCGGGCAGCAGGATGTCGTGGGCCTTGGCCCAGTTGGGCTCGTCGTTGTAAGCGGTGAACAGGCCGTCGGCGGCGACCTCGCGGACGTTCTCCAGCGCGGGGCCGATCACCTTGGCGAACCGCGTCTCGTCCGAGAGCTCGTCCACGAGTTCGTACGAGGAGATCAGCACCGTCTCGCGGCTGTGGAAACGGCGCCGGAAGGCGGGCCCGAACTCACGGGCGAAGGCCATGGCTTGTTGGACGGGCCTGTCGGTCAGACCCGTATCCGACACGTCGACGACGGGCAGGTCACGCAGGGGCTCCATGGGCTCTCTCCTCTGGCGGCGATAGTCCGGCCTCCGGTGGGCGATGGTCCCGACCGGTGCGTCCACGATTCCGCCGCGCGCGGGCCTGCCGGTCGCCGGAACTACGATTTCTTGTAGCGTCTTGGTCGTGCCGCGGCGTGCGCGCTGTGGCACGACTGTGCTACTCGGCACGCCTGCTCGTGGTCCGTGGTCCGTGGTCCGTGGTTTGTGGTTTGTGGTCCGTGGTTCGGGGTCCGGAGGCCGGACAAGGCGGAGGCCGGACGGGCAGGGAACCGACAGCAGAGGAGCGCGTGACCGTGACCGTGTACGACCCGGAGTCGGACCCGGCGGTGTGGCGCACCCGTTTCCTCAACCTGCTCGACCGCACGCCGGTCCCGACGGCGGTCAGCACCGCCGAAGGCGTGATCACCGGTGCGAACCCGGCGCTGGCGGCACTGTGGAACCTCACCCCGGGCCGCCTGGCGGGCCGTCACCTGCTCGACCTGTTCACCCCCGCCGACCCCCGCAGGCTGAGCAAGTTCGACAGCGCCATGCGCGGGGGACGGCGCTCGCGCTACCCCTTCCGCGTCCGCTGGACCGCCGCCGGATCGTCCTACGAGGGGGAGCTGACCGTCGAGCCCGTGAGCGACCCGGCGGGCGAGCCCCCGCCCCTGCTGGCCATCCTCCGTGCGGACGAGCCGCGCCCCGCCGCGGACGGCCGGGAAGACGCCGCCGGCCCGGTCGCGCTCACCGCACTGGAGTCCCGCATCCTCGCCCTGGTCGCCGAGGGCCGCACCACGGCCGTGGTCGCCCGCACCGTCGGGCTCAGCGGCGACGGAGTCAATTACCACCTCGCCCGTCTGTGCCGCCGCCTGGACGCCTCGAACCGCACCGCTCTGGTGGCCCGCGCCTATGTGCTCGGCCTGCTCTCTCCGGCCGCCTGGCCGCCCGCGGCGGACTGAACGGCACCTTGGCCCGCGAAACCGGCCGGCACCTCATATGCGTATCCGCATGCTTGCGGTGGGTGACATTCCGGGGCTGCGCGTGTGAGGCCGCCCATGAGGCCCGGATCACTTACGAATCCCGGTAGTGAACAGCCGCGAATGAATACGGGGACAGAGCGGATAATCGCGCGCCGGCAATGAAGGAGCGTAGTAGGTCACAGTCCTTGTCAGGCGTTTTCGCCGCCGCTAACAATTACGGGGTCGCTGGGCGCCGTCGACCGAGAAACGGCGCTTGATTTCTGCGCCGCTTCAGGGCCGGGCGACATCCGCGATTGGAAGGTTCAGCTCAGTTATGCGCTCCACCGTCTCCGCTTATGCCCGTCTGCCGAAGGTTCACAAGTTCTCCGTCGCCGGTATTGCCGCGACCGGTGCTGCTGTCGTTGCGGTGGCTGTCGCGCCGCATGCTTTCGCCGCTGATGCCGCTCCGGCTGCTGCTGTGGTGAAGCCGGTGGCGTGGAGTGCTGAGGCTTTCGGTGAGACGCAGCAGGGTGAGCTGGAGAAGCAGGCCGACGCTGCTGCCAAGGCTGCTGCCAAGGCCGGCGCGGACGCTGCTGCGAAGGTGAAGGTCGCCGAGGAGCGTGCTGCCGAGCAGGCTGCCAACCGTTCCACTGAGCGCAAGGCGATTGCCGCCAAGCCCGCTGCCCCGGCGAAGCCTGCTGCCCCGGCTGCTCCGGCGAAGAAGGCGTACGCCGACAATCTTGAGGGCTGGATCAATGAGTCCCTGGAGATTCTGCGGGCGAAGGGTATTCCGGCTTCGTATGACGGCATCAAGCGGAATGTGCTGCGTGAGTCGACCGGTAACCCGCGTGCGATCAACGACTGGGACATCAACGCGGTGAACGGTGTTCCGTCGAAGGGTCTGCTGCAGATGATCGACCCGACGTTCAAGGCGTATCACGTCGAGGGCACGTCCTGGGACATCTACGACCCGGTCGCCAACATCACCGCTGCCTGCAACTACGCCGCTGACAAGTACGGCTCGATGGACAACGTCAACTCCGCCTACTGATCGGCTGACGACCGTCGCAGTCGGCACCGTTGACACCGCGAAGGGCGGTGGCACCCCGCACCGGGGTGCCACCGCCCTTCGCCGCTCTGTCCCACCGTCGGCGGGCGGCGCCCCGGGCCTCGGCACCGAGGCCCGGGTTCGAGCGCTTCGGGCCTCGACACGAGCCACGGAGATGTCTAAAGATCATCTCGCCGTTCTGTCATGCTTTCCTCAAGGAGCGCCGTGTCCACAGCATGCCGTCCCGTGCTCTGCCTGCCTGATCACACCGTGACCCTCGACGAAGCCGTCTCCCACATGGGGGAGCTGCACGCAAGCCATCCGAGGATCGGCACGGCCCTGCGCTTGATGCGCAACACCTCGGTGGGCACCAGATCGCTCGTCGACCCCTTCGCGGAGGTCACGCGGTTCCGGACCTTCGGCGAGCGCATGCGCCGCTACGCCGAAGCCGGTACCGCTTTAGGGGCACGCGCCGCGGAGGGCGCTCTGGCGGCCGCCGACACCACCGTGCAGGAGGTGGACCACCTGGTGCTGGTCTCGTGCACCGGGTACCTGCTGCCGGGGCTCGACGCGCACATCGGGGGCCGCCTGGGCCTGCGCAGGGACGTGCGCAGGCTGTCATTCGGCCAGGTGGGCTGCGCCGGCGGCGCCTACGCGCTGGCACGCGCCCGCGAGCTGTCCGCCGTCCGCCCCGGGGCCGTCACCCTGATCGTCGCGGTCGAACTGTGCTCACTGTCGTACCAGCCCGGCGACGACAGGATCGCCTCGTTCGTCTCGACCGCGCTTTTCGGCGACGCGGCCGCCGCCTGCGTCGTCCGGGACGACCGGCCCGGTCTGCGCCTCGACGCCGCGTACGAGGACCTCGCACCGGACACCCTCGGGCACATCTCCTACGACGTCGACGAGCTCGGCTTCCACTTCGACACCAACCCCCGGATATCCCGCGTGGTCGCGGACGCGATGCCGGGACTCAGGCGCTGGCTCGAGGAGGAGACGCCCGTGCTCGCGCCGCAGCCGGACTTCCTCATCAGCCACACGGGCGGGCCGCGCATCATGTACGAGGTCAGCAAGGGGCTGGGCATACCGCCGGCCATGTTCAAGCTCAGCGAGAACTCCTTGGCCCTGCGCGGCAACACCGCGAGCGCCGTCGTCTTCGACGTCCTGGAGCAGACCTTCGACGCCCCACCGCGCGACGGGGGAGCGGGGCTGGTCATCGCCTTCGGCCCCGGGGTCACCACAGTGGCCGTCACCGCCACCTGGGTCGCGTTCTAGGAGTTTCGGACGGCCGGCAGTGTTCCGGGATGCGGCCACGATCCCCGTATCCCCGTACCCCCGTACCCCCGTATCCCGGCTCCGGCCGCGGCCTCGGCCCGGCTTCCGGTGCGGACGCGTTCGCCACCGGAGGCCGGGCCGTCCGGCCCCCCGCCAGTCACCTGATGCCGGGGCCGATCGATCAGCCGGAGGAGCTGCCGCCGGACGCCGGCCGTACTCCCTGGGGGACGGGCAGGTTGAACACATGCCCCGGGGTGACGATCTTGGTGATCGCCTGGCCGAAGAGGGTGCTGGGCTCCGTCCCGCCGTGCAGGATGTCCGTGTTGAGGAGGACGACCAGCGTCGCCCGCTCCTCGGGCAGGTAGATCGTCAGCGACTCGTATCCGGGAAGCGAGCCGTTGTGACCGATCCAGCCCTGGACATTGAAGATTCCCAGGCCGTACCCGACGCCGGAAATGGGTGTCGGAAGGGTCTTCAGGCGCTCTGCCTGCGTCTTGGGACGCAGCAGGGAGCCGGTTGCGACGACACGCGCCCAGGTCCGGAGGTCCCGCAGGTTGGAGCTCATCGCTCCGGCGGCCCAGCCCCAGGACGGATTCCAGTCCGTGGCGTCCTCGACCGCGCCCGAGGCCGTCTGGTCGGTGTATCCGTGGGCGTGGGGCCTGGGGAACTCGGCGCCCTTCGGGAACAGGGTGTGGCGCAGGCCCGCGGGCTTCAGGACCCTCTCATGGATGAATTTGCCGAGCGGACGGCCGTCGGCCTTCTCCACGACGAGACCCAGCAGGATCAGATTGGTGTTGGAGTACTCGAACTTCTCACCGGGCTGGAATCGCACCGGATGCTTGAAGGAGTAGCCGAGCAACTCCTGAGGAGAGAAGGGCCGGTACGGGTCGGAGGTGAGGGCCTTGAAGAAGCCTGCGTCCTCCGAGTAGTTGAACAGGCCGCTGCGCATGTCGGCGAGGTCGCGCAAGGTGATGCGGTGGCCATTGGGAACACCCTTGATGTACCGGCCGATCGGGTCGTCCAGCCTCACCTTGCCGTCGTCGACGAGTTCGAGCAGGGCGGTCACGGTGAAGGTCTTGGTCTCGCTGCCGATCCGCATGTGCAGACCGGGGCTCATAGGGGTTCTGTCCGCCTTGTCGGCGACGCCGAAGGCCCGTACGTAATTCCCTTTGCCGGGGGCAGAAAGGCCCACGATGACCCCGGGCACGGAGGTCTCGCGCATCACCTGCCGGATCGCCGTGTCCAGACGTGCGGCGACAGCGGGGCCGAGCTTCGGGAACCGGGTGGGGGTGTCCGATGGGGAAGCGAGGGAAGTGAGGGACGCGGAGGCGGCGGCGGAGACGGGCGGGAAGGAGGAATCGGCGGCGATCGCGTCCGGCGCGGTCACCGGCAGGCCGAGTACCGCCAGCACCCCGGCGGCGGTCAGACCCGCGCACGTTCTGCGCCACCGCGTGTGCAGGCACCTCATGTCAGGCCTCCTGGCGGACGAGGACAAGTCCTTGGTCAGCCTAGGCCCGCTCGTATGGTCTCGCACCGCGACGTATGGCCGCGATGTATGGCTGCGATGTATGGCTGCGACGCGTGACCGCGACGCGTGACCGTCCCGGAGGCGCCTCTCCGTCTCCGCATGCGAACGGGCGCTCGGTGTGCACCTGCTCACCCTGCCCTCCAGCGCTCCGTCAGCGCTGCCAGCGCGGCGCGCGCCGCGGCTTCGCCCTCCTCGTACGCGTGGGCCTGCGCCTCGTGAAGGGCATCGCCGAGCTGGCGTTCGGCCTCGCGGGTACGGCCCGTCGCCGCAAGGGCCTCGCCGTACAGCGTGCGCAGCAGCACGCGCCGGGGGGCCGCGAGAGGTGGTGCGGCGAGGGCCAGGCCCCGGGCTGCGTGGTCGACGGCCGCGTCGGGGATGCCGACGGCGAGGAGGTGCTGCGTGAGGTGCTGATGGGCGAGGGCGGCCGTGTCGGTGCGGCTGGCCTGTTCGGCCAGGGTGAGGGCCTGGACGAGAAGGCCCCGGGGGCGTTCCCGGTCGCCGTGGCGCATGAGTGCGACGGCGAGGTTGATCCGGGCGATCGCCTCTCCGGCCGTGTCTCCGGCGCGAGAGGCGAGTTCGGGGGCGCGCTCCAGCTGTACGAGGGCTTCTTCGGGTCTGTTCTCTTCGGCCAGCACCCAGCCCAGCAGTGCCCGGGTCCGCGACTGGGCGCCGGGGTCGTCGTCGAGTTCGGCGGAGGCCAGACCCTGTTCGAGCAGCGGTATCCAGCCGTCGCGGACCTGCCACAGGATCAGGGGCCACTGCAGGAGGACCAGGCACCAGGCGCGGTCGTGCATCCCCGCCGAGACGGCGGCCTCGACGGCGCCGCGCATCGTCTCCCGTTCGGCGGAGTACCAGGCGAGTGCATTCCCGCGGTCGGCGAACGTACGGATCGCGACCGGTCGCCGGGCTCCGGTGGGCAGGGCGCAGCACGGTTCGTTGCCGGGTTCTGCGGCGGCGCACGCCGCGTGGAGCGTGTGCAGCCAGTGGTCGAGCAGCCGCAGCAGCGCCTCGGGGTCGTACCCCGGGGACAGGCTGCGGGCGTAGAGCCGCACCAGGTCGTGCAGCACGTAGGAGCGCGGGCTCACCTCGACGACCAGTTGGGCGGCGGCCAGCTGGTCCAGGGCGTCGGCCGCCTGGCTGGGCAGGCAGCCGGCCAGCGCGGCGGCCGTGCAGATGTCGAGGGTGGCTCCGGTGTGCGGCGCCAGGCCGTGGAACATCTGCCGGGCTGCTTCGGGCAGGTGCTGCACACTCAGTCCCAGGGCGGCGGCGACGCCGGTGTCCCCGGCGTTCAGCAGGTCCAGCCTGTTCTGCTCGTCGGCGAGTTCGTCGGCGAAGGCGGCCAGGCCGTGGTGGGGGCGGGTGGCGAGACGGGCGGCCGCGACGCGCAGGGCCAGGGGCAGACCGTCGCACAGGTCGGCGAGCCGCACGGCCGCCTCCGGCTCGGCCGCGACCGGGTCCGGGCCCAGGACGGCGGCGAGCAGCGCGGTGGACTGCGCGGCGGGGAGTTGGCCGATCGCCACGGGACGAGCGGCGTCCGAGGCCACAAGACCGCCGAGCCGGTCGCGGCTGGTGACGAGGGTGACACAGCTCTCTCCGCCCGGCAGCAGGGGGCGGACCTGCTGGGAGTCGCGGGCGTTGTCCAGCACGATCAGCAGTCTGCGCCCGGAGGTCAGCTCGCGGTAGCAGGCGCCCAGTGCCTCGGGCGACCCCGGCATCCGATCGGTTCGGACACCGAGGGCGAGCAGGAACTCCCGGAGTACGGCGGTGGTGTCGGGGGCCGGCGTGGGGCTGTATCCGTGGAGGTCGGCGAACAGCCGGCAGTCGGGGAAGTCGGTGGGCTGCAGGTGCGCCCAGTGCACGGCGAGGGCCGTCTTCCCCACTCCGGCGCTGCCCGTGATCACGACTAGGGCATCGGGGGTGCCGTGCACGGCCGTGTCGAGGGACTTCAGCTCGTTGTCGCGTCCTGTAAAGCCCCGGGGTCTGCGGGGCAGGAGCTGCGGCTCGACTGCGCCGGGGTGAGGGATGGCGGTCTGAGGGATGGTGAGGTGTGGAGCGGCGGGGTGGGGCTGCGTGGAGGGCGCGATTCCTTGCTCCGGCCCCTTGGGCCTGGCAGGTGTGACCGGTGCCGGTGCCGGTGCCGGTGCCGGCACCGGGCCGGCGGCCACCGGGGCCGGTGCGGGCCGGCGAGCGCCGGACCTCAGGACAGTGGCGTACGCATCGGCGAGTACCGCTCCGGGGTCGACGCCGAGCTGATCGGCGAGCAGCTGCCGGGTGCGGTGGAACCACCCCAGTGCGTCCGACTGCAGGCCCGCCTTGCCCAGAGCCAGTATCAGTGCCGCTATCAGCGGCTCCCTCAGCGGATTCGTGACGGCTTCGGCACGCAGGACGGCCGCCGCCGTTCCGTGCTCACCGAGGCGTCCGTGGGCGGCGGCCAGTTCCTCCACGGCGGTCAGGCGCAGCTCGTCCAGCGTGTGCGCGGCCGCTTCCAGCAGCGGACTGCGTACGGTCCCGGTGAGCGCGGGCCCCTCCCACAGTGCGAGCGCCTCACGGAGCACGGACACGGCCGCGGCCGGTTCGCACTGTTCGCGGGAGAGCCGGAGCAACTCCTCGAAACGGTGCGCGTCCACCAGCGTCTCGGGGAGCCGCAGCGCGTACGCCTGCCCCTGCGTGACGAGTTCGACACCGTGGTCCGGTGCCCCGTGATCGGCAAGCAGCGCTCGCAGCCGGGACACGTGGCCCTGTAGCACCGTACGGGAGTGGCGGGGCGGATCGTCGTTCCACAACGCCTCGGTCAGCCGCTCGACGGTGACGGCCGCATTACCCGGCCATTCGGCCCCTGGCTCACCTGCGACGTCGCCGGGCCTCGGACCGTACTGTCTCCGTATCGCCTTCCTCCGTAACCGATTGCTCGGACGACCGGCCGGCCCCCGGTCGCCGGAGCACCGTTAGCCGTCCGTTAGGGCTCCGTTTGCGGTCGCTGCGAGTCTCTTCCGTGCCAAGCGGTGTGCGCGGCAGCGTCCGTCCCCCACTTCACAGGACGGGCGAAGCAGCAGGCCAATGGCCAGCCGATGCTCGCCCTGACATCGAGTCGGAATCAGGAGTCTCTCCATGACCGTCCCGCTCCTCCGTAGATCGGCCCTCGCGGCCACGACCCTCGTCCTGGCCGGTGCCACTTTCAGCGGCGTTGCGTCGGCCACCCCCGCGCATGCCGCGGCGCCCAAGGCAGCGGCGAGCTACTGCCACGTGTCGGGCCTCGGCGGTGACTACATTTGTGAGTACGGCGAGGCCTGGCTGACCTACCCGGCGGGCAACCGGCAGGTGTTCATCATTGGCACCGACTTCGCGGTCTGGACCCGCTGGCAGTACGCGGGCGGCAGCTGGAGCGAGTGGACCTCCTTCGGCGGCAAGCTCCGCAGCGCTGTCCGTGTCGAGGGGAACAACACCTGGACTCCGACCATCTCGGCCGTCGGTGAGGACGGCAACCGCTGGTACCGCCACCGCCTGAACAGCGGCAGCTGGACCAACTGGCAGAGCTGACCGCCCGCGTGACGCAGGCGCCGTGCGGCCGACGCCGCACGGCCCGCCCTGCCCTGCGTGCCGCAGAACCTGGTGTGAACGTCACACCCCTCTCCGGCCGACGCTGGCTTAAAGTGCCCCGTATGAAGATCATCGAGCTGGAGCCGGGCGACCCGCGACTCATATCCGATCTGCTCCCCGTCCTCCAGGAACTGCGTCCACACCTCACTGAGGAGACCTTCCGGGAGGTGTACGGGGAGGGGTACGGCCAGGGCCTGCGCTTCTCGGCCGCGTACACCGACGAGGGCAGGTGCGTCGGCGCGGCCGGCTGGCGCACCGTGGTCAATACGAGCACGCTGCGCTCGCTGTATGTCGACGACCTGGTGACCGCCGCCACCGAACGTTCGACCGGCGTCGGCCGCGAGCTCCTCGCCCACCTGCAGGAGCGCGCTCGCGAAGCCGGTTGCCACCACTTCGTGCTGGACTCGGCCACGCACCGCACCGACGCCCACCGCTTCTACCTGCGGGAGCGGATGGCCATCGCCGCCTTCCACTTCATGAAGCCGCTGGACTGACGGAAGCACAGGACCGGACCGGTGCCCCGGCAGCAAACGACCGAGGACGTGAGCGTCCGGGGCACGCGTGTGTGGCGGGCGCTGTCCGGTCAGGCGGCACGCAGGGCCGTCAGGCTCGGCTGCGAGGGCGGCCGTCGGCCGCTCCACGTAAAGCAATATGGGATGAAAGGGACTTTAGCGGACCGGGTGTGAGGGGCGTCGGAGGCGCCAGGCACACTCTTGGTGTTGCAGTGTCGTACACCAAGAGGATGTTCCACGCATGATTACGCTCAAGAAGGAAGACGGCCCGGCGGACCTGGACGGAGTGACGCACCTGTCCATCGGGGTGTCCTGGGACCCCACCGGCGGAAGCAGCGGCGGCGTGATGGGCGTGCTCCGCCGCAAGACCGGCACCGACCTCGACCTGATAGCCATCGCGATGCAGGGTGCGGACCCGGTGCGCCTCGCGGGCCTGGACTCCCTCGATCCGATGGGCAACGGCTCCGTGGTGCACAGCGGCGACAACCAGACCGGGCGCGGTGACGGGGACGACGAGACGGTGACGGTCGAGTTCGCCCGCGTCCCGGAGAACATCACGTCGATCGTTTTCGTCGCCGCCGCGTACAAGAAGGGCAGTTCCTTCCAGAAGGCGCGCAACATCAGCTTCAAGGTGTACGACGCGAGCGGCGGCAGCTCCCAGCAGGTCGCCGACATCTGGCCGAGCCTGCTCAGCAGCGACAACGGCTGCGCCGTGGCCAAGGCGGTGCGTGCCGGCGGCAGCTGGAAGCTTGAGGTGATCAACGTGACGGGGAAGATCAAGCAGGGCGACGAGCACGCCCTGATGCGCTTCGCCATCAGCAAGTAACACGGGCAGGCTGCGCGCGGCCCGGGGGCCTGCCGGGCGTCCGGGCCGCAGCTCATGACGCGTGCCCGCGCTCCCGGCACTGCCGGCGCCCCTCGGCGCCGCCGCCCAGCGGGCTTTCCTCAGGTGACCGGGGCGGGTAGGTGCCGACCCCCGTGCGGCACCCTGCCCTCATGGGGTGTCCTATGCGCCGGTGCGGGGCGGCATCCAGTGCTGGGCGGTGAAGTCGCCCTTTTCCAGGGTTTCGAAGGGTGCGCTGCTCACGCACTTGCCGACGCTGTTGACCGGGAGGCCGTCCATGGCCCAGCTGTAGCCGAGCCGGTCCTTCTTCCCGCCCTTGCCGCCGTCGAGGACGGTGAAGCCGAATCGCTTGCCCTTCAACTCGGCAGCAGAGGGCATCGGTATGCCCGGCGCGACCTTGACCTGGGCGTCGGTGACGATCCCTGTCGCCACGGCGACCGGTCCGCCCGTGAGCAGGCAATCGATGCGCCCCTTGAACCGCACGTCGAATTCCTTGCCGAACCGGTGGCTGACGTCGAAGGTGCCCCGGGCCTTGTCCGCGAACCCGTGCGCGTCGATGGCGAAGTGAACGTCGTCACCGGGCTTCCGCTGCAGCTTGGCGGAGCCGACGACGGAGGGCTCGTCCTTGGTTTGCGCTGCGGCCGTCCCGCTGGTCGTCGCGACGCCGGCCACGACGGCAGCGCACACGCCCAGGGGGACGGCAACGGTGGCGAGGGAACGGCGGCGTATCCGGGGCATTGGTCCTCCTGGTGGGTAAGGGGAGCGGCCGGGTCCGTGCGGCCCCGCGTCCGGCGGGTCCTCCCGACCGCTCACCTCCAGGCTGCCGCCTCCCGCACCTCAAGCGCGTCATCTCTTGGACGGCTTCCCCTCCGCCGCACGGTGGAACAGCGTTCCTCCTTCGCGACGACACCGGTCGCACATCTCAGCGGTACGGATGCCGTCGTTTCAGTTCGGTGACAGGGCGGGACCGGCTTGGTGAGGGGCCGTACGTTGTATCGACATGAGACCTCGTATCGCCGTCATAGGCAGTGGCCCCGCCGGCCTTGCCTTCGCCCGCGTCCTCCACCGTCATGGTCACCCCGTCACCGTCCTCGAACGCGATCCCGCCCGCGACGCCCGACCCGCGGGCGGCACGCTGGACCTGCACGAGGGGCTGGGCCAGCTGGCGCTGGAGAAGGCGGGGGTGATGGCGGAGTTCCAGGAGCTGTCCCGTCCCGAGGGGCAGGCCATGCGCATCCTGGACACGGACGGGACCGTCCTCCGCGATTGGCAACCTCGTCCGGGTGACCAAGCCAATCCCGAGATCGACCGCGGGCAGCTCCGTGACCTGTTGCTCGGGCCTCTGGACGTCCAGTGGGGGCGGGCCGTGACGGAGGTGGTGCCGGAGAGCCGGGATGGCGTGCTGGTCCATTTCGCGGACGGGCGGCAGGAGACGTTCGACCTCGTGATCGGCGCGGACGGCGCCTGGTCCCGGGTCCGCCCGGCGGTCTCGTCCGCGACGCCGCAGTACACCGGCGTCACCATGGTCGAGACCTCCCTGGACGACGTCGACACCCGCCACCCCGACCTCGCCCGGCTGGTCGGCGACGGTTCCGTGGCTGCGTACGGCGTGAACCGCGCGCTCGTCGCCCAGCGCAACAGCGGCGGCCACGTCAAGATATACGCCCAGTTCCGCGTGCCGCTCGACTGGCACACGAACCCGGACCGGTACACGAACCCGGACCGGCGCGCGGGCCTGGACCTGGCCGACGCCGAGGCCGTGCGAGCAAGCCTGCTGGCTCTGTTCGACGGCTGGGCCGCTCCCGTCCTCGACCTCCTCCGCCGCGGCACAGCTTTCGTCCACCGCCCCCTCTACGCCCTTCCCGTGTCCCACACCTGGGCCCACGTCTCCGGGGTGACGCTGCTGGGCGACGCCGCGCACCTGATGCCCCCCTTGGGGGTGGGCGCGAACCTTGCGATGCTGGAAGGCGCCGAACTCGCCGAATCCATCGCCGCAGCCCCCGGCCCCGGAGACCTGGACGAGGCCGTCCGCGCCTTCGAGGAACAGATGTGGGCACGGGCCGGCAGGTGGGCGAACATCACGACGGCCGGTCTGGAACGCCTCGTGAGCCCGGACCCCTCCGAAGCCCTCGCCCTCTTCGACGAGGTCCAGTCTTCCTGACCGCCAAGCGCAAGAGCATGGCCCGGTCCGCCGGTTCCTCGCCCCCCCCGGAAGAGAACGCCGGTGGCGGCTGCCCGCCCTCAACCCGTCCCGTATGCGGTTCTGGCCTCGACGATCTCAGGCAGGTGCATGCGGGCCCAGTCGCATGCGGCATCCAGCGGCCCCAGCAGCGAGCGGCCGAGCGCGGTCAGTTCGTACTCCACGCGCGGCGGGTTCTCGTCGTGGACGGTCCGGGTCAGGAAGCCGTTGCGTTCCATCGAGCGGAGGGTCTCGGTGAGCACCTTGGGGGTGATCCAGTGCAGCGGGACACGCAGCTCGGAGAACCGGCGCGGGCCACCCTCCAGACAGCGCAACACCACCCCGGTCCACTTGTCGCCGACACGGAACGGCTGCGCCCGGTCCGAGCAATCGGGGTCGTCGAACATCTCTGCGTTCAATGGCGTGCTCACAGGCCCGACGCTAGCCCAGTACCTTTGCAGTAACCAGGCACCCCCGTCCTACGGTCACCGTCATGAGCAACGACATCATCATTTTCGGAGCAGGCGGACGGGTCGGCCGGGCGGCCGTGGCGGAGTCGGTGGCCCGCGGTCACCGGGTGACAGCGGTGGTCCGTGACCCCGCGAAGTATCAGGACCTGAGAGGCGACCGCGTCGCCGTCGTACAGGGAGACGTGACCGATCCGCGGTCGGTGGCGGCCCTCGCCGCAGGCCATGGCGCGGCGCTCAACGCATCGGTGCGCCTCGACATCGGTTCGGAGGAGTACTTCACCGCGGCGGCGAGCGCACTGATCGCGGGATTGGCGGAGGCAGGGGTACGGAGGCTCCTGACCATGGGCATCGCAACCACACTGGAGACGGCCCCGGGCGTACGGGTCATGGACGGGCCGGATTTCCCCGAGGCATGGCGGGCCTTTGCACAGGGACATGTGGCGGAATACGAACTTCTCTCCACGGCCGGCCCGGATCTGGACTGGCTGATGGTCGTGCCCCCGCTGGACCTGAACGCGGACGCCGAATCCACCGGCAGCTACCGGACGGCGGTCGGAACGGTACTGGACGGTCCGGGCCGGATCTCGCACGCAGATCTCGCGATCGCCGTGCTGGACGAGATCGAGACGCCGCGCCACAGCCGCGTGCAGCTGGCAGTAACGGCGGCCGCGGCCGCCCGCGGGCTTGCCCTCGCGAAGACGGTGGGGCCGACGGCGTGAGCGAGGCCCTGGCTCACCGGCACCCCGCCGGCTCCAGGCCCCGCCTACCACCCGCCGCGGGCCTCGTGCCACCCCGTTTTGCGCTTCTTCACGCCCAGCTCCGCCTGGGCACCCTGTCTGGGTACTGCTTTGCACTGTTCGCCGTGCTCCTGCTGGGGGCCTGCGCAATCGGCCGGGCGATCGGAAGGCTGTGGCCGGCCGGAGGGGCGCGCGTGCCCTTCAGTAGCTGCGCCCCGGCAATTCCACCCAGACGTCCGGCTGTCCGGTGAAGGCGCGTGCGTCGGTGGGGCGCAGCCCCACCCATGCACAGGCGTGGGCGACGGGGTGGCCGCGGTAGAGGTAGGCGAGCAGGACTTCTTCGGATGTGAGGGTGTCGTAGGGGTTCGGACCGCCGCCTGGGTGGAGGTCCCCTCCTTCGACGACGCCGTCGCGGACGATGCTGCCCTGGTTGCCGTTCTTGGCGTTGGCGTACAGGCCGTAGAAGGCCGTGCCGGCGGATAGCCGTTTCTGCAGTTCGGGGGTGTCCGGCGTGAAGCCCCAGGGCTGGGTGATGAGGCAGCCGCCGGGTACGGTGGTGACGCCGACGATCCGCATGTCGCGATCGAGGGTGCAGCCAGCCAGATGGTTCTCTTGCAGCGCGTGCAGTCTGCTGCCCTGCAGGGGAGTGGCGTTCAGGCGGCGTACGGCTTCTTGGACGTCGATGCCGGCCACACAGGCCAGGCCCAGGCCGATGGGGTGGCGGCAGTCTGCCAGGGCGGCGCGGAGCTGCTCGGCCTCGAGCACGAGCGCGCGTTCAGCGGGGCTCAGCCCAGGCTCGCCCTCGGGCGCCACGAACAGGCCGGGCGTGGGGCCGGCCAGGCTGAGCCGTCCCGGCGACCAGCCCCCGAGTACGGGCTCCCAAGGGTCCTCACCCGCAGCTACGAGCTCTTCCACGAACTCCGGCTGATCATCCATGAGGACCTCCCACAGGGGCGGCAAGTCGTCCTCTGATTCGTACTCCTCGATCAGGAACACGGGCATCGCTGCGTCGTCGAGCGGCGGTGTGCCGGACGTCGTCATCGCGGGCCGGATCCTGCTACCGGCGACAGCTTCCTTGTCCTTGTCCTTGTCCTTGTCCTCGTCCCGGCACGGGCAGCTCTCCTCGTGCCGCCGGTCCTGACCCTGCCCCGCGGTTTCCCCATCGTGCACCTGAGCTGCCATGGTGTTCCCCTCCCATGCGATCGAACGGCATGTGCCGCGCGTGACGACCTTTCCAGAGAGCACTGACACTTCCGGCCTCCGGGGCGTTGTCAGTGGGCCGTGCGAAGGTGCCGTCATGCTTGAGATCGCAGTGGATACGGAAACCGGGCAGCGGCACCTGAGGGCGACCGACCGGGAACTCGACGGGCTCGTACGCCGCATCGGCGGGGACGGCGACAGGTTCCTCGTCGTCCAGCGGGTTCCCGACCTGCCCGACGTGTTCATCCAGGTATGGCACGAGGCCGGTGGCGTCTACACCCTGGAACACCGTGACGGCGCACCCGACCGGCACTTCCGGGCGACGCTCGATGCTCCGGAGACCGTCATCGCCGCCATGACCGGCTGGGCTCGCCGAGAGGACGGTTGGGACGCCGGCCTGGAGTGGATTCCCCTGGCCTTCGACGCACAGCCGCCCGTTCCCCCGCTGGAACTCGCTGACGAGGACCGCGCCCTGCTGGAGGGACGGCTCCGCGAAATCCTGGTCGGCGGCTATACCACCCGGGCCGAGCTGACCGAGACCGCCGAGGACTACCTGACCGACGGAGACGACCGGCCCGTCTCACGCGCGCAGGCCCGGCAGCTCGCCGACCGCATGTGGGTCGAGCGAGTGGAAGAGCAGTCCTCCTGGCAGGGCGAGACCGACCCGGAGCGCCTCAGCCGGGCCTTCACGGCGCTGGCGGCCGCAGGCATCACAGCCCGCGAGGACTTCACCTGCTGCAGCACCTGCGGGAACACGGAAATCGGCGGGGAGGGAGCGCCGGACGCCCGCGGTTTCGTCTATTTTCACACCCAGTGCACGGATGCGGCGGCCGCCGGTCATGGACTGACGCTTCTGTACGGCGGATTCGACGACTCCGCGGAGACCACGGCGGCGATCGGCCGCGAGGTCTCCGCTGCGCTGACCGCGGCCGGACTCCCGGTGGAGTGGGACGGCGACCCGGGGCAAGCCCTCACCGTCACGCCCTTGGACTGGCGCAAGCGCCTCGTGGGATAGGGGGCGTGGGCGTGCCGGGGCGATCGGGGCCATCGGGACGTCGTTCCTCTACGCCGGCGGGCTGTCCATCGAGTGTTGAACCGATCCACCTACGGTCCGGGCACCACCACCCGCACCCGTAGATGGACGGAGAATCCGTTGCGCAGACATGTCGTCACGCTGGCGCTCGCCACAGCCGGCCTGGCCGCTGCTCTCCCCACGGCCCAGGCGTCCGCCGCCACCCCGACCGGCAGTCCCGCCGCATCCGTGCCGGGCACGGCGGACAGCGGTGCCTACGCCCGGGCCACCGCCACCGACGCCCAGCAGCGTGCCTTCTGGACCGAGCACGAAAAGAACGGCACCTTACGCCAGTTCACGGGGAAGCTGACGGACTGGGAGCCGAAGGCCGAGCCGCCGCGGGCGAAGGGGCCGGACGCCGGGCGGATCGTGCAGGCGCCCGCTGTCGCGCCACAGCAGAAGGGGAAGAGCCGGCTCGCGGCCGGCTCCCCGGGCGAGACCGCGCTGCGTGCCACCACCGGCCGCATCCGGATGGCCTGGACCGACGACGAAGGGGTCAGGTGGAGCGGCTCCTGCACGGGCAACGTGATCGCCAGCGACAGCAAGGACGTCGTCGCCACGGCGCGCCACTGCATCCCCCACGACAAGCAGGGCCGGATCATCTCCGAGGCGCAGTACGAGTTCACCCCGGGCTACTCCAAGGACGCCGACGGCACCGAGCACGCCCCGTACGGCAAGTGGACCTTCCGCTCCGTCGGTGTCGTCAGCGACAGCACCAACCAGCAGTCCAGCGACACCGCGTTCCTGGCGCTCAACACTCAGAACGGCACCCACGTCCAGGACAAGGTCGGTGCCTCCGGCCACCGGTTCGGGATCACCTCCCTGCCGAACCGGGTGGTGATCGCGGGGATACCCGCCAATTCCAACCAGTTTCACACCTGCGTGAGGCAGCCGTACTGGGGTCCGGACAACCCACCGCAGATCCTGGGCCGTGGCGGACCCTGCACTGGTGAGACCGAGCTCTCCGCAGGCGCGAGCGGCGGCCCCCTCCTCGACGGTGACACCTTCGACAGCGGCCCCGTCCAGATCGGCGACTTCTCCGGCAGCGTCTCCTGGGGCGACGCGGCTTCCGCGGTCTGGCGCGAGGCGGCCCTCGCCGTCTTCCGCTCCGTGCAGGGCACGGACGGCGGCCGGCCGGGCCACGACAAGGTCACGACCTTGACGAACACGAACAACAACCTGGCCGATCTCTACGCCTACCGCACGAACAGCGGCGCACCCGTCCACGCCTACCACGCCACCGGTGGCCAGAACCAGCAGTGGCGCCTGTGGGACAAGGGCAACGGCTACTTCCTCATCGAGAACCGCTACACCGAGCAACAGGGCCTCACCGGGCCCGAAGCCCGCGTCCTCGACTACAACTTCTCCAACGGCACCGCCTGGTCCCACCGGGTGAACAGCAACGGCGGCTCCGACAACCAGCTCTGGCGGTTCCGCGCCACCACCGGCCGCCCCGGCTGGTACACGATCCGCAGCAAGCAGGGCGACCAGTGCCTGGACGCCCCCGCAGGCGAGGGCCCGCTGACGGTCGCCTCCTGCGCCACCGCGGACGGCCTCGACTCCCAGCAGTGGAAGCTCCAGTAGCGGAGCGCTACTCCCTTGGCCGCACACGTACGGGTCCGGTAGCGCCCGGACCCCCGCTTACGCCAACGCCGTTCGTCTGCAGCGGCGTTCTCTCCTCATCCTCCTCATGCTCGCCATCCTCACCGAAAGGCCCGTTCATGCGCATTCGCAACCTCTCGATCGCGGCCGCCGTGCTGGCGTCCGCCGCCGGTCTCACCGGTGGCCTCACCGCCACGGCGGCCCACGCCGCCGCCGAACCCCTGCCGGAATCCGGCGGCACCTACCGGATATCCAGCCACGCAGGCGGGGCCCTGCAGTGGGACGGCCCCCGCAACGGCGCGGGCGTGCGCGTCAAGGACTGGAACGAGGGCCTGACCGAACAGACCTGGACCGTCACCGACGACGGCACCGGCAGCTGGAGCGTCAGAATCCCCCGTACCACCTACGCCGTCGACCGCGACCTGGGCAACAACTCCGTCGCCGCCTGGAACGACATCGGCAGACCCAACCAGCGATGGTGGCTGCAGAATCTCCCCGACAGCCGCGCCTGGCTGCTGCACAGCGGCGACCGCACCGGCGGCGACACCTGCCTGACCCGTCTCCCCGACCTGGGCACCGCGGCCCGCCCCTGCAACGCCGGCGACAAGGCCCAGCAGTGGAACCTCGACAAGGTCACCGCCCAACCGCCCACGCCTGCCGTCCCCGTCACGCTGCAGATGGTCGACTCCGGCGGCTACGACCCGAACGCCCTGCGCTCCTGGTTCGACAGGAGCAGAGGTCTCCTCCAGGACCAGTACGGGAAGATCAAGCAATTCATGACCGGCGGCGCGTACGAGGTGAAGCCCGGCATCAACGTCGTCTTCGACGCCGGGCACCCCAGCTTCCAGGGCCCCGGCGTCGCGGCTGTCTTCGAGCCGAACGCGCAGCCCAAGTACAACAACGAGAAGTCGATCATTCTCCGCCCCGACTACGTGATGAAGAACCCGGGCGACACCGGATCGCTCATCCATGAACTCACCCACCAGGTGCAGGACGCCGCCAACGGGAGCTGGCTGAACGAGGGCCAGGCGGACTACTACCGCAAGTACGTCTTCAACGTGAAGGAGAAGCCGGGCGTCGACCGGATCCGCGGCACGGACTACAGCCGCGGCTACGACTCCACCGCCTTCCTGCTGAACTACATCGCCCACAAGCACCCGGCGGGCGAGAACGTCATCCAGAGGATCAACAACGAGGTGCGGCGGCAGGGCTTCGGCGCCGACGGCGACCGCGTGCTGACCATGATCACGGGCAAGGGCGGCCGGCAGTGGTGGAACGAGATGTGGAACGACATCCAGGCCAACCCGACCCGGTGGACCAACCCCGGCTTCCATGACTGATCAGGGCCTCTTCGGCTGATTCCGGAGGCAGAGAAGGGCCAGGGCTGGCCGCCCGCGACGTGTGTCGCGTAGCGGACGGACGGCCGCCCCTGGCCCTTCGCCCGGATCGTGGTGACGGCTTGCAAGAGGGCCGGTGAGCCGTGGCCGTCTGTGGGTGCCGGCCCCTGGGCGATGCCGACCTGGCCGGAATCCGGACTCTGCGGTGGGTCGGAATCTCTGCAAGGGCCCGTCGTACTCCTCTACGGTGGGCGGGAGACCCGGGAGGCAGACGTGGACGTCGTGCAGGCCAAGCACCGCTCGCCCATCGGAGATGACGGGCATCAGCCCAACCGGCCCGTCCCTCCGCCCCCGCCACCTCCGCCGGCCCCGGAGAAGAAGTAACCACTGGTCGTGAAGACCTCGCCGGCTGCGCCCGCCGCTCACGTCGACCGGCTGCTGGCCGACGTCACCCGGCTCCTGGGACGTCAGCTGCCGCCCGAGTACGAGCGCGCGCTGCGTACGGTCCCGCGGCACCTGTTCCTGCCCGATCGCCTGTGGCTGCGCGACGGCGAAGGCGGCTACCGGCCCTGCGACCGTTCGGCGGACCCGGACGGGTGGCTCACCGCGGCCTACACCGACACCCCGCTGGTCACCCGGTTCACCGACGGACTCCCCTCGTCGTCGGCATCCATGCCCTCCATGGTGCTGCGCACTCTGCTGCTGGCCGGAATCGGCGACGCCGGAAGTGAAGCCCGGCCGCCGAGGGTGCTGGAACTGGGCACCGGAACGGGTTTCAACGCCGCCCTCCTGTGCGCGATTCTGGGCGACGACGCGGTCAGCACGGTCGAACTGGACCCGGTGCTCGCCGCACGGGGAGAGCGGAACCTGGAAGCCGCAGGCTTCGCACCGGCGGTCTCCTGCGGTGACGCGGCCGCCGGGTGGCCCCCCGGAGCGCCGTACGAGCGCGTGGTTGCGACGTTCTCCGTCGACCGGGTCCCGCCGGCCTGGGTGGAGCAGACCGTGCCCGGCGGACGCATCGTCACGCCGTGGACCTCGGCTTGGTGCCGCTACGGGACCCTTGCGCTGACGGCCGGCCGGGACGGCACCGCGCACGGCCGGTTCCACGCCTTCGCCTCCTTCATGCCCATGAGGCGCCCCTGCCAGGACACGGCGTGCCCTGCAACAGCACCCGCCCAGCACAAGGGAGTGACGAGCCTGTCACCCTGGCTGGTCGCGGGCGGAGATCTCGACGCCGAGTTCCACCTCGGCCTTGCCGTCCCCGGTGCGTCCTTCGCCTGGGACACCAGCGGCGAGCACGTTCCTGCCCGCCTGCACATCGCCGACGACGAAGGACCGTCCTGGGCGGCTGTGGACTACGACGGCCGCAGCGCCGACCGGTTCACGGTGATCCAGGCGGGCCCGAGGCTGCTCTGGGACGAGATCACCGCCGGATACACCCACTGGCAGACGCTCGGGCGCCCCCGCATCGGCCAGTACAGGCTCAGTGTGAACACCGCCGGTGATCACACCGTGCAGGTGGAAACGGGATGCGGCAATTCCGGGATCACCATCCCGGAGCAGCTGAGCCGGCCGAGCCGGCTGAATCGGCCGAGCCCTTGAGCGTGCCCCACGGCACCTCCGACGTGACAGTGTCACCGGCTGATCGCGGCCACGCTCGGCGGCGGCCCCCGGGGCTCTCTTCCCAGGCTCTCTTCCCGGGTGAGGAGGCGGCGGACGCCCGCGCACCAGCCTTGTGCCGTACGCGCCGGCGGGACGGCCGGTCGCTCAGCCGAACATCACGCTGTGCGGATCGGCGCCGGCGAAAGTCATCGATGTGTTCGGCTGCATCGTCAGGCGCGATCCCTCACAGCCGTGCTCGGCGAACACTGTCGCCTTGGCGTTCGTGCGGTTGGCGGCGCTCTTGGCCCCACTGATCAACAGGAAGCACTCGCCGTTCTGGGGGTTGTGCAGAACGAAACTGTCCCCGTTCACATTGACGTAGGTGAAGTCCCCGGAGGCGGCCTGGGCGCTGGTGGACAATCCGGTGAACAGTGCGAGAGCGGCGCCGATGGTCACGGCCGTCCGGACGACGTTCCTCAGTGACTGCATGACAGTTCCCCCATGGTTGCCTGCTGGTACGGATCCCCCGATCACCACAAGAGTCGTATATTCCGACCAATTCTTGAAGGGTCGGGAGCTATTGCCACCCGAACGGATTACCGCATAGTCGGGTTCGGGCTGGAGGCCGGGGCCGGGTCCGACCCCCGGGGCACGGCATCGCAGAATATGGCCTCGTGATCCGAGTCAAGAAGAAAACCGGCCTTGCCCTGGCCCGCATTGCCGGGCTGGCTGTCCTCGTGCCTTTGGCGGCCGGCTGTGGTGGCGGGACGGACGAGTCGCCGCTGGGCACCGTTCACCAGGACCGTCCCCCAGCCTACGAACCCGGGCGCCCGAACCCGGTGGACCGCATCGAGGGCCCCCTCGAAGTCCGTCGCGGCGAGCGCTTCTCGATAGCGATGCGTGAGAACATCTCGGCCCGGCAGAACTGGAACGTCTCCGGCTCGGGCCCGGACGAGGCTGTCGTACGGTCCAAGGGGACGAGCACTCATCAGACGGCGAAGGAGAAGGAAGCCGTCGGTGCCGGATACACCAAGTACTTCACCTTCGAAGCGGCCGGCCCCGGGACCGCCACGATTGTGCTGGCCAACGATTGTGGGACGGACCCGGCTCGCGGCTGCTACTCGGCCGGTCTGCCGCGCACCGTCACGTACCGCGTGTCCGTCCGCTGAGGCCCCGAGGGTGCACCTGTTCGACGACGGCAGGGGCTCCGCCCACGTCCGGCACGGTGCGCTGCAGCCGCCACCGGACGGGCTCGCGCTCCGTCGCGGAGGGGCCCGTCCTGTCCCGTCCCGGGGCGGGGTGTGTCAGTGGTCCGGGGACTGGGGCTGGTCGTCCTCCGGGCCCTTCGGTTCCGGGGCCTCCAGGGATTCGCGGCAATCGGGGTTGTGGCAGCGGCGGGGAGTCCACACGGGTACGAAGATGCCGAAGGTCTTGTGCCGCCTTTTGATCCGCATGGTCAGGGGCTGTTTGCAGACCGGGCAGAGGATTTCTCCCTGAGGGCCGGTCTCGTGCTGGACTTTACTCATTCTTCAACCATGGATCCTGTGGTCGGAGCAGGGCAGGGGCAGGCCGTGAGAGCGGCAGGCACCGAGTCAGGGTGCCGGGCGGGGTGGATCGCCCGGACCTTGGTCCTGCCGTACGCGTGCGCTGTCGTCGGACCAGGGAGCATCGGGGGGAGTCGCATCGGGCGGGGAGGCCGCCTCCTCGTCCGGCGCCGTGGTCGCGTGGGGCGTGGCGGGGCGGCGCAGGCTGAGGACGACGGATCCGGCCAGGACGACGACGATGACCGCCAGGCTGATGGGGGAGGGGATCTCCGGGATGTCGGGGCTGATCATCTTGTGGGATGCCTGGAGGATGAGCTTGACGCCGATGAAGGCGAGGATGATCGCCAGGCCTTTGCTCAGGTAGTGGAAGCGGTCCAGGAGGCCGGCGAGCATGAAGTACAGGGCCCGCAGGCCGAGGATGGCGAAGGCGTTGCTGGTGTAGACGATGAAGGCGTCGTCGCTGACGGCGAGGACGGCGGGGACGCTGTCGACGGCGAAGATCAGGTCGGCGGCCTCGATCGCGGCGACCACCGCGAGCAGCGGGGTGGCCATGTGCTTGCCGGCTTCCTTGACGAAGAACTTCATGCCGGCGTACTCGTCCCTGACCGGCATGATTTTGCGGAGCAGCCGCACGGCGAAGCTCTTGCCCGGGTCGAAGCTCTCCTCCTCGTCCTTGAGGAGTTTGTAGGTGCTGTAGAAGAGGATGGCGGCGAAGACGTACAGCACCGCGGTGAAGCGGCTGACCACGGCGACGCCGAGGGACAGGAAGACCGCGCGGAAGACCAGCGCGCCGATGACGCCGAAGAACAGCACGCGGTGCTGATAGGCGCGGGGCACCTTGAAGTAGGCGAAGATCACGGCGAAGACGAACAGGTTGTCCACCGACAGGCTCTTCTCCAGCAGCCACGCGGTGGTGTACTCCGTCCCGGCTGTCGTGCCGAGGACGAGGAAGACGACGGCGCCGAAGGCCAGGGCGAGGCCCACCCACAGGCCGCTCCAGGCCGCGGCTTCCTTGAAGCCGATGACGTGCGCCGAACGGTGGGCCAGGAGGTCCACCGCCAGCGACACGACCACCGTCGCGGCGAACGCCCCCCAGAGCCAGAACGGAACCTCAAGCACGCTGGTCACTTCCCTGGTGGCCCGCACTCGCGCGCGGACCTTATAAGGAGTTTGCGGTATTTTGCTCCACTGGGCGACCCGGGAACGCGGATCTGGGCCTCACCGGCACGCGGGCGAACACATTGCGGATCTTTCTGCTCACGCTGCGGTCACCGCCTCCGGGTGCCTGACCCGCACCGCTTCCGTTCCCTGTTCGTTGTGGCGCGCCGCCCAGGTTTCCAGGGCGGTGCGGCAGGCATGGTCGAGGTGGCGGACCTGTGAGAGGTCGAGTTCGATCGGTCGGTCCTGGGGCAGGGCTTCCAGGGTCTCCAGGAGGCGGGGCAGGCGCAGGAAGGTGGCGTGGCCCGCGACGGCGACGACGATGCCTCCATTGGCCGGCTCCCGGATGTCGAGATGGAGGGCCGAGGTGTCCCAGGCCGACTTGGCGACGGCGAGGAACAAGCCCAGCACCACGCCTTCGAACATGCTGGTGGTGACGATGGCGATGGCTGTGATGCCCAGAACGACGGCCTCGCCGCGGTGCTCGCGCCACAGCGGGACGAGTTCCTTGAACGGCACCAGCTTGCAGCCGGCGTGGACCAGGACGCCCGCCAGCGCCGCCAGTGGGATGATCCCGACCGCCGCCGGCAGCAGCACGGCGAAGAGCAGCAGCCACGCGCCGTGCAGGATGCGGGAGCGCTTGGTCTTGGCGCCGGCCTGGACGTTGGCCGAGCTGCGGACGATGACGGCGGTCATGGGCAACGCGCCCAGGATGCCGCAGACGGTGTTGCCGACGCCTTGCGCCATGAGTTCTTTGTCGTAGTGGGTGCGCGGGCCGTCGTGCATGCGGTCGACCGCGGCGGCGCTGAAGAGGGATTCCGCCGAGGCGATGAGGGTGAAGGCCAGGACCGTGCCGAGGACGCCGATGCCGCCGAGAGCGGTGAGGTCGTTCAGGGCCGGTGGCTGGATGGCGTCGATCAGGCCCTTTACTTCCACGTTGGCGATGTCGAGGCCGCCCAGGGCCGTGACCGCCGTGGCCAGGGCTACGGCCACCAGCGGGCCGGGGAGCACCCGGGCCTTCGCCGGGGCCTTCTTCCACAGAACCAGGACGACCATGGTGCCCGCGCCGACCGCGAAGGCGGTCAGGGCGGTGCGGTCCGTGGCGATGTCCGCGATCAGGCCAGGGATGCCGACGATCTTGTCGACGCCGGAGCGGGGTTGCTTGATGCCCGCCATGGTGTAGAGCTGGCCGAAGACGAGGACGAGTCCGATGCCGGCGAGCATGCCCTGCACGACGGCCACGGAGATCGCCCGGAACCAGCGGCCGAAGCGCACGGCGCCCAGGGCTATCTGGGCCAGGCCGGTGGCCAGGACGATCGCTCCGAGGACGCCGAGGCCGAATTCCTGGACGGCTTCGAAGACCAGGACGGTCAGCCCGGCGGCGGGGCCGCTGACTTGGAGGCTGCTGCCGGGCATGGCGCCGACGACAAGGCCGCCGACGATGCCCGTGATCAGCCCGAGTTCGGCCGGCACGCCCGAGGCGACGGCTATGCCCACGCACAAGGGCAGGGCCACCAGGAACACGACGAGCGAAGCCAGGACGTCACGCCTCAGGCCTACAGGGTCTTGGGGAGTGGGCAGCATGATGAGGCTCCTCGCGCGACGGAAAGCGGGGCCGGGGCAGCCCGTGAGAGGGGCGGACGCAGGAGCACGGCGGCGGGTGGCCCCTCCTTGCCGTGTGCGTAGCGCCGCCTCAGGGCAGACGCGCCAACAGCTGGGCTTTCTCAGACGTTTTCGGCCACCCCTTTGCCAAGAGATTACCTGACGGCTGTAGGTAATGGACCGGTCAAGTAACGCCCTGGGAAAGGTAATTGGCGTAGTGGGGGCAGTATGCGCCCCCGGCGTACGCCCTTGAGCCGTGGAGGTCATAGCGCGCCGCTCCGGGCCGGGGCCTCGTATCCGGAAGAGCCTGACAGGCTGTGCCACGACGAAGCAGGCCGACTCGATGCGAACGGCGCATAGGGTGCCGTTGGCCGGGTGGTGAACGGGCTCGGCGAGAAGGGGGCGGTGGTATGGGCGACATACCGGGTGCACGCGAGGAGCTGGACCGGCTGGGACGAGCCCTGCGCACGCAACTGGTCGAGCTGATCAACGACCTGACCCCCGGCAGCGACCTGCGCCTGCTGTTTCTCGACGAGCCGGGGGTCGTCGACTGGCATGAACCGCTCCGCTACCAGTACTGGACCGGCTCCTTCAGCGGCGAGCGTCCCGCGCATGCCAGTGCCGCCGGCATCGCATCGCGCGCGGCAGCCCTCCTCGGCTCGGCGGGCTGGGAGACCACCACAGCTCAGGAGGACGCCGGTGGCAGGAACCGGTCCGTGGTCACCGGCCGCCGTGACGGCTGCAGCATCGAGATCCGCGTGGGCGACCACGGATCCATCGTGTACTTCGGCGGCCGGACACCGGCGATGGCCTTGTACGAGACGGAGGAGTTTCGATGGCCGGAGCCGGCGCGCACAGCCGCGACCGTCACGCCCGGATACGTGCTGTGCTACGAGTGCGACGGTCTGGGGTGGTGCCCCGGATGCGGGGGACGCGGCTGGGTGCACGACGAGGTCCGCGGGCGGAAGAACTGCTCCGCATGCCACCGTGACCGCGTCTGCCTGATCTGCCGGGGCGCGGCGCAGCTCGCGATATCTCTGCTGTCGCCGTACCAGCGGGGCTACTACCCCGAATCGGGCTAGCTCGTTCTCCGGCGGAAGACAGGCTCGTTCTCCGGCGGAAGACAGGTGGTCCTGATGCCGGGCGGGGCCTCAACGCCGCGCGTGGCGGATTCCGATGTCAACCACCGGATGCTCGATGACCGCCCGGGACAGATCCAGGTGCACCCTTCCGAATGCGGATGTGACCTTGAGGGCCCGAGGTACCCGCCATACGCCGCGCCGCTTGATCCGTCCGCCGGCGGCGGCAATCGTGGACGATGAGCCTGTACGCTCCTCCGGAAGCGAGGCCAGAACGGGCGCAAGCTCGCTGTGCGTCTTCGCGGTGAGCGCCTGATGGAGGCGCTCGTCCATCTCCTCGTGCGAGATGTGCCCTTCGGCGTACGCCGGCTGCACGCGCTGCACGGCAGTGTCGCGGTCGCCTTCGCCGAACCGTGGCGGTGGGTCTTCCGGCAGAGAAGTCACCGTCTCACTCTAATGCCGCGCAGGCGATGCGAACGCGCCAAGGTCCTTGGCGGGCAAGGCATTCGACGGGAAGGTGGGTGTGCTGTCTGCGCGTGACGCCCGTGCCGGTCGAAGACCGGCCCGGGGCGTCTTTCTACTGCCTCACCACTTGTCGATGCCCATGGTCTTCGCCGCACTGTGAATCGCGTTGTAGTGCGGGATCGACATGTCGGACTTCTTGTCCTTCGGCGGCAGCTTGCGGTCGGTCTGCCGGAATTCGTCGCGGGCGGCGGCCAGCAGGCTGGTGCCGTAGCTGACGGGCACGTCGTCCTTTCCGTGGATGGGGTGCGACTTGGCCGCCGTCTGGCTGCCGGCGTTGGCCAGGGTGCTGCGGGCCTGGTTGTACGCCGCCGCCTTGACCGTCTTCGGATTCGGTGCCACTGCATGTGCGCCGGCCACGACATGAGCGTCGACGACGCCGACGGCGGCGGAAGCGGGGGCAACGGCGGTGGCGATGGCTCCGGCCGCAACTGCTGCGGCGAGCCCGGTCCGTACGAGGAGCTTCATGGGAGAGCCTTCCCTATTCGACAGAGGATTCGGATCTTGCGAGAGGAGACTGTCCTGTACGGATCATGTAATAAACGATCAAATCCGGCCTTGCTCGCCTTGCCTGCCGGTCAAAGACTTCGGCGTGCGTGAGGGCCGGGAGCCGCATTCCGGGCCGGGTGGGGAGTGCTGGGGGGTGCTCTGTGCGTTCCTGCCGGGCTGCACTCGGAGAGTGGCGACCCCCGTACGATGTTGATCATGTCTACGACAAACCGACGCCGGGTCGCCGTGGCCGCGGCGGCCTTGATGACGCTGTTCGGTGCGGGTGCGGCAGGGTGCGCGTCCGGTGAAGGGGCGTCGGAGGAGGCGCCGAAGGCGCAAGCGTCCCCGCAGCGGAAGGCGGAGGAAGGCCTGGTCGGCATCCTGGTGGCGGGGCGACCGGTCACCGTCGCGGCGGAGGTCGGCCGGGACGCCGTGCGGTCGACGGCGGAGGCGTTCGGCTTCAACTAGAAGCAGCTGGACGTGCCGGTGCGGGCCGTGGAAAGCACCTTCGGCGACGGGGAAGCGGAGGCGACGCCGCTGCAGATGGCGAGGGTGATGGCGGTCATCGGAAACGGCGGCAAGCAGATCGGCCCGCGGCTGATGGACCGGATAGTGCACGGTGACGGCAGCGTCGAGAAGCCGAATGCCCACGCGGCGGCAGGCCGGCAGGTGCTCAAGTAGGAGACGGCGGCTCAGCTACATTCGGCGCTGGCGTCCGGGCAACTGGCGACCCGAACAGACAAGGAGTCGTGGTCCGTGGCCCTCCTGCGCACGGCGGACGACCGCCTGCTGGGGGTGGCGGTACGGGCGGACGGATCCGGCCCCGGCGGCACGGTCCCGTCGGCACCGGTCACCGACCGTATGGTGAAGGCGGCTACCGGTTGACCACCGACTCGACCATGGGTTCGTCTGGTGCCACCGACGGCGGACGGGTCCTTGCGGCGCCGGGAAATTCCGGGCGCCGCAAGGACCCGAAGGTGTTGCATGGAGCCGGTCGTAGAACTGCTCCGCAGGCCGGCGGTTTTGCAATTTCTGCATCCTCACGGATGTCTCATGCCAGCCGCTTCCCCATGCGTGCCGACGCCGCTTCCCTGTCTTTCGTGTGCCACCACTCGAACAGATTAGTCCGCACGAGAAGCTCCAGGGTGCGCATGGAGACTTCGTGCAGATTGCCACTGACAAGACCTGCGTCGGGACCGCCGTATTGCAGCGAAACTCGCCAGAGTTCTCCCGAAACGCGCACGTCAAGTTCGACGAGCAGCTTCGGATGAACGGCGGGTACGCGTAGTTCCAGGACTTCGATAGGGATGCCCGGTCCCTGCCGCTGAATTCCCAGAATCCCTTGGCTCAGCTTGCGGGTCACCTGCTCGGACGTGGCCATGCGCCCACCTCAGCACTTCGCTGTACCGCCTGTCTCCGCCGACGCCGCGAACGTGTACTCTTCTACGGCGGTGATGATTCCCTGGGGGCTTGTACTGCCGTGGTCACCACTGTACGGCCCCTGGTTGAAGACCACTTTGAAGTTCTTGATCGGCCGGTGACATCCTGTAGGTTTCGGGTATCGGTGATAGACCCCGGTCGACGTCTGGACCCCCTTGAACAGAGTGTCCTCGATCTTGTTCTTGAAGCTTTTGCTCCAGCGCCCGTGGCCGACGATGTGGTTGTAGCCCCAACTGTCGGTGCCGCAACGGAGCAGTACCCTCTCCGGCCCGCGGTAGAAGGTGTAGACGACCTTGCGGTAGTTCTGCCGCTTGCAGGGGTTGGACGCGGTGGACTCTGCCGATTCGGTCTGTGAAACGCGGTCGGCCGCGCTGGCAGGCAGGGAACCGGCCAGAAGAAGCGTTCCGCAGAACGTTGCTGTGAGAAGGGCAGTCGACTTGCGCGAGTTTCTAGCGGTACTCATGGACACCTTGTTCTCCTGGGTTCTGTTGTCACCTGTAACTTACGGGCGTCGATTGAGCACTTCGATGGCCGCAAGTACGATCTGCACCTCCCCCGCGGGGAGGAGAACACGTAGGCCCAGTGGAGTAGACGGCGCGGAATACAGGTTCCGGTCTTGCGATGCCGGCGAGCAGGAGCGACGACGGTCGATCCATGTCCCCCGAGTCGACGAAGACCACGCATCCCGGCCGGTCGCCGGTTCGCTCGGCGGCCTGACCGACCGGGATGCCCGAGAGTCACGCCACCGGCCACGGCTCTTCCGGAGCCGTGGCCGGTGGCGTGGTGTACGCGTCGACTACGCGGTCACCGCTTGACCATGCATGCCTTGGGGGACCAGCCCTTGTGCCCGTTGTACGTGACGTAGAGCCAGTGGTTGTCCCTCTTGTGGCATGCGTCGTAACTGCCGCCCTTCTTCGTCTCGCCGCACGAGACCGTCTTGCCCTGGGGGATCGTGCCGTTGATCCCCGAATCCGTCGTGGCCTTCGCGCGTATGAGGACCTGTTCCTTGGCCTGGGCCTTGCAAGCAGCCCGAGGTGCTTCCGTGGAGGCGGAGGTGACGACGGCGGTGCTGCTGGGTGACTGGGCGGCGGCAGAGGTGGCACCGGCGGCGGGCGTGAAGCCGAGGATGCTGCCACCGGCGATCGCCGTGGCCCCAATGGTGAGGGCGAGCTTGCGCTTCATGTGATCCGTCCTTGTCGTCGTTCGGCTGAGGCCCGGCTCCCCCGTAGGCCGGGCGCAAACGACTCTGCGATGGAGGTGAGTTGACCGAAAGCGCAGCTCGAAGACGTCAATCAATCCGGACAACGGTGTGTGGGCATGGCGCTGGATCTGGGCGCACCATCCGCGGGGCAGATCCGGTGGCGGAGCTGGGGCGCGGGGCCCGGACCCTGTGAAGAGGGGCCTCTCCACGGCCTCACCAGAGCCGGGGCCGGCAATCGTCGGACCCGGCGGCCGCTCATCACCGGCACAGCTCCTTCACCGGCTGATCCGGGAGGAGCTGCGCCCATTGATGGTCCGTGCTGAGCCGGCAGACATGCGTCGCGGTGTAGTCGGCATTGGTGCTCCAGAGGCGGGCCACGTAGTCGGCGCCGCTGCTCCAGGCGCCGGCGTAGTTGGCGTCGGTGCTCCAGACGCGGGGGGCGATGCGGGGGCCGAAGGCTGCCAGGGCCTTGCCGTCAGGGGAGAAGCCGAGGGTGGGTATGCCCTCTATGATGGGACCGGTGAGTGTGGCGAGCAGGCTAGTGGTGCTGGTGCTCCACAGCCTGACGCTGCCGTCGGTGCCGGCGGAAGCCAAAGTGCGGCCGTCGGGGCTGAAGGCGATCGCGCGGACGAAGCCGGAGTTGGCGGTGAGCGTTGCGGTGGTACGGCGGGTGGCGATGTCCCACAGACGGAGGCTGTTGCCGGTGTTGCCGATGGCCAGGGTGCGGCCGTCGGGACTGAAGGACAGGGCCATGTTGGCGTCTTCGGGGCCGGGCAGGGGTGTGCCCGTCCGTCCCGGGCCGATGGCCCACAGCCGGACAACGCCGTCGGTGCTGGCGGAGGCCAGAACGCGGCCGTCGGGCCTCAGAGCCAGTCCGGTCACCGTGTGTGCTTCGCGCAGGACGGCGGTGGTATGGCCGGTGGCGACGTCCCACACACGGATGGTGCCGTCGTTGCTGCAGACAGCCACGGTGCTCCCGTCATGAGTGATCGCCAGCTGCCGCGCGGTGCCGGTGGTTCCTCGAAGGACAGCGGCTGGCCCGCCCGTCCCGAGGTTCCATACGCGTATGGCGTCGTCGTGACCGGTCGTGGCCAGTACCTGGCCGTCACCGCTGGCCACCGACGCGGTGACGCGCTTCGGGGGATCGATGGGTGCCGGGCGCGTACGCTGCGCCGTCGTGGACCAGCGAGTCACCAGGTTGTCGTAGTCGACTGTGAAGAAGGTATGCGGGTCTGCGAAGGACGCCTGTGGCGTAATGGTGCCGGTGCGTCCGGTCAGTGCGGCTTCCGGGCGGCGTGAGGCCACGTCCCACAGGGCGGCGGTGGAGTCTTTGCCCGTGGAGGTGAGGGTGCGGCCGTCGGGGGAGAACGCGACTGCGTAGACGGGCTCCTTCACGGTCAGTGTGGCCAGAGCCTCGCGCTCCTGCGGGCTCCACAGACGAACGGTGCCGTCGATGCTCGCGCTTGCCAGGGTGCGGCCGTCGGGCGAGAACGCCACGTCCCGCACGTCGCGGGTGTGGCCGGCCAGCGTGGTGAGCAGGCGACGGGAACCTACGTCCCACAGCTTCACGCCCCCGTCGCCACCTGCAGTGGCCAGGGTGCCGCCGTCGGGGGAGAACGCCACCGTTTTGACAGCACCGGTGCTGCCGGCCAGGACGGCGAGGGTCTTGTGGGTGGAGACGTCCCACAGGCGGGTTGTGCGTCCGTTGTCCGCGCTGGCCAGCGTGCGGCCGTCCGGCGAGAACGACAGGCGCACCACTGCATCGGTGTGGCCGGTCATGGTGGCGCGTTCCCGGCGCGTGCGGACGTCCCACAGGCGCACCGTGCGATCGCTGCCGGCGCTGGCCAGGGTGCGGCCATCGGGGGAGAACGCGACGCTTTCGGCCATGTTCGTGTGGCCGGTGAGGGTGGCGAGGAGGCGATGGGAAGGGGCGTCCCACAGTTTGATGCTGCGGTCGTTGCCAGCGGTGGCCAGGGTGCGGCCGTCTGGGGAGAACGCGACCGTGTTGACGATATCGGTGTGGCCGGTCAGGGTCGCCAGGAGGCGATGGGAGTGCGTGTCCCAGAGCTTGACGCTGTGGTCGAAGCTTGCCGTGGCCAGGGTGCGGCCGTCCTGTGCAAAGGCCGCGTCGGTCACCGGCTTGGCGTGTCCGGTGAACTGGTTGGCGTAAAAGCGAGCGTGAGCGCTCAGAAGACTGCCGCGCGCTTCGGCGGTGGCGGCGTGCCGGTATGCCTTGAGAGCGAGAATCATGGCCGCCTCAGGGCGCTGTTCGCTCAGCCGGTCGGCGCGGGCGGCGAGTTCGCGGGACACGGCCAGGCGGCGCTGAGTGTCGGCAGCGGCCGTCTTCTGAACGGCTATGGCTGTCGCAGCCAGGGCCAGGATCAGCAGGATGCTGAGGGCTGTCACGAGCTGATGGGTGTGGCGAGTGCTCCGATGCGCAGCCGCGGTGCTGGTGCTCAGGAACTCCGCCTCTTGGCTGTTGAGTGCCTCCGGGTGGCCTTCAGCCCATTCCCGGGCCGCCGCCAGCTGCATACCGCGGTACAGCGCACCCGCAGCACATCCCAGCTCGTGCCACGTGCGGGCAGCAGTGGTGAGCCGGTGGTGGGTGCGCAGCGCATCGCGGTCGTCGTGGAGCCAGCGCTGCAGCCGCGGCCAGGCCCGGATCACGGCCTCGTGAGCCACCTCGACAGTGCCGTGGGAGAGCACGACCAGCCGGGCCGCAGTGAGTCGCCGCAGCACTACGTCGACGGCTTGTGGTTCCGCGAGCCCGTCCAGTTCCGCACGGGCGAGGCGGCGGCGGGTGTCTTCGGTGCCTTCGCCGAGCGCGGTCAGTCGCAGGAACACCGCTCGGATGACGTCCTGTTGGGCGCGGTCTGCCGCGCCGTACACGCGCTCGGCGGTCTGCGCAACAGCGCTCCGCATACCGCCGGTGGCGCGATAGTCCTCCAGCCTCAAGGCGGCCCCCGGGCGCCGGCCCCAGGTCTCCCTCATGGCATGGGCGACCAGCGGCAGCGCGCCGGGCTGATCGGCCGCCTCGCCCAGCACTGCCTCGATCAGATCCGCGTCCACGGCCACCCCCACGCGGGCCGCGGGCTCGGCAATGATCTCCCGTAACTCATCTCTGGTCGGCGGCCCTACCGGGACTTGCACACCGGCCTGAAAGGCGGCGAGCAGCCCGCTGTGCGCGAAGCACCGCGCGGTGAAATCGGCCCGGACACCGATTGCCACTCTTACGCCCGGTCGGGCCGTCCGCGCCGCCTCGGCCACCGCATCGAGAAACGCAGAGCGTTCGGCAGCGTCCGAACACAGGGTGAAGGCCTCCTCGAACTGGTCGATTGCGAGCAGTACCCGGGTATCCTCGTACTGCCCGGCCAGCCAGGCACTCAGGGCAAGCTCCAACGCTGCCGGGTCACCGGCCAGCTGCTGCCGCAGGCCCTGGGCGCCGGTACCGGTGTCGCCCAGAGCGGATACGGCGGCGGCCAGCTCCGACAGGGGCCTGGCGCCTGGTGTCAGCAGCACCGCCCGCCACCGCTGCCCGAGCTTTGGCAGAAGCCCGGCCCGCAACAGCGAGGACTTGCCACTGCCCGATGCCCCGACCACTACGGTCAACGGCTCGCACTCCACGCACCGCGACAGCGTTTTGACCAGGTCGCCGCGCCCGAAGAACCATCCGGCTTCCGTCTCGTCAAAGGCGGCCAGCCCGGGGTACGGACACGGCGCGGCCGCCTCCGGCGTTGCGCGCAGGCCTTGGCCGCCGCCCGCCAGCGCGCTTCCCACTCGCCGCGGTCCCCGCCGCACGCCTGCGCGTAAGCGAGCACGACCCCCAGCTGCGGCAGTCGTTCGCCCTTCGCGGCCTCCGACAATGTGCTGGGGGAGTAGTTGGCTGCCTTCGCCAGAGCGCGGTAGCTCGTCACGCCCGCCCGCTCACGCAGCTGCCGCAGCTCCCATGCCAGCCGCTGCACCGGCCCCGCCTCGGGATCCACCGGCCGCTCCGGCCGCCCCAGCCGAGGCTTGCCCCGCCTTGCCTCGTCCCCTCTCGGCACCGGATCTCCCCTCAGGTTGCAACACGCAAGGCCCCTGCGCACTAATGCGTATCAACCACACCATTGTGCGAATTGATTGATGCACTTCCATGGCACTTTCGGTCAACTCGCCACCACCACAGGACCAGCGCGCGCAC